>CAMFHT010000044.1 GCA_945952245.1 uncultured Rhizobium sp.
CTACGCTCGCGTGCCCTACCATGCGCGCATTGTCGTTCGTCAGTAGCGGGTGTTTCCACCAGGCGAAGCGCACCGATTCTCTCTTATTGTCATCAAGGACGCCATCCGGCGTCCTTTTCCATTGATAAAACAGGCCGATAGATTTAGATCGACACAACCAAAATATGCACTAGATTGACGTACATCAATTTTTCTCAAGTTTTGCGGGAATAGATTCGTTTGAAGAAGTGGAAGTTTCATTCCGTGCTTGTGTCTCCCCTAGACCTCCGTTTTCCTTGCGCTAGTTTTCCAGCAGCAAATTGGGGGCAAACACGGCCGTGACTAGAGAATTACCTCGACTGGAAACGGGGATTCCCGGATTGGACAAGATTCTGGAGGGCGGCCTCATAGAAGGCGCCTCCTATATCGTCCAGGGGGAACCGGGGGCGGGCAAGACCATCTTTGCCAATCAGATATCCTTTGCCAGCCTTGCGGCGGGGCGCAGGGTTCTTTACGTGACCCTGCTTGCGGAGACGCATGACCGGCTTTTCCAGGCGCTGGGCACGCTTGATTTCTTCGACAGGTCGAAGCTTGGAACCGAGATCGCCTATGTCAGCGTCTTCCAGACTTTGAGGGACGAAGGCCTCTCCGCCGTCGTTTCGCTGCTGAGGCGCGAGACAGCACGGCACAAGGCGACACTGCTCGTGTTCGATGGCCTGCTCAATGCCCGCGACCGCGCCGTCACGGACATCGACATCAAGACGTTCGTGGCGGAACTGCAGGGGCAGGCCGCCTTCGTCGGTTGCACCGTTCTCTTCCTCGCGAGTTCGCGGTTGACGGACGAGAGCCCCGAGCACACCATGGTCGACGGCGTCATCGAGCTGCGTGACGAGACCGTTGGCGTCCGGACCGTCCGGCGGCTGCAGGTGAAGAAGTCACGCGGTACAGGCGCCCTCGACGGCTTTCACCAGTATGAGATCACCAAGGCAGGCATTTCTGTCTATCCGAGGCTGGAGCGGCTGCTGCGCCACCCCTCCGTCGAGGACCTGCCGTCAAATGATTTCACAAGCTCCGGCGTCGAAGGCCTGGACGAGGTCATCGGAGGCGGCTTGCGGGAAGGCTCGGTGACCCTTGCCTTCGGTCCCGCCGGCAGCGGCAAGACGACCCTCGGCCTCACGTTCCTGAACGGCGCGAGCGAGAAGGAACCGGCACTGCATTTCGGTTTCTACGAGACACCGGCCCGGCTGAAATTCAAGGCAAAGGCGATCGGACTCGATCTCGAAGGTCTGGAAGCATCAGGCGTGCTGGACTTTCACTGGCAGCCGATGACGGAGAACCTTCTGGACAAGCTCGGCGACCGCCTGCTCGACGCGGTCGCGCGCCGCAACGTCAAGCGGCTCTTCATCGACGGCATGGGTGGATTCGTCCGCGCCGCGGTGCATCCGGCCCGTCTCGTGGAATTTTTCGCAGCACTCACGAACGAACTGAGGGCTCGCAACGTTACAACCGTCGCATCCTGGGAGATGCACAACCTCTTCGGCCCGACCGTTTCTGCCCCGGGACACGAGATTTCCAGCATGCTGGATAATCTGATCCTGGTTCGTCAGGTGGAAATCCGCTCAGAAATCAAGCGGGTTCTGTCGGTGCTGAAGGTTCGCGACTGTGCCTACCAGTCCCTGCTCTACGAGATCGACATTGGTCGGCAGGGGCTTCAATTAGGACAACCTCTAGAACCGGCCTCCGGAGTGGCGACAGGCGTCGCGACGACGGAACACTCATGAGCGTGGTGAAACCATCGAATTGCGGGCCTGTAGCATGGCGACCATCATAATCGCAGAGGACGAGTTCCTTCTGGCAGACATGCTGCAGTTCATGCTGGAGGATGCAGGCCATACCGTGCTGACTGCACCGCATGGCGCAGCCGCGCTTGAACTGATCAATGCCCAGAAGCCGGACCTGCTGATCACGGATTTCATGATGCCGCTGATGACGGGCCTGGAGCTTGCCAAATCGATCCGCGACAATCCTCACCTGACAGGCCTGCCGATCATCCTCGTCAGCGGCGCGCAGGGTGCGATCGGGCGCGCGCACCCGGAGATCTTCGATGCGGTGCTGGACAAGCCTTACAACATGGACGTGCTGTTGCGCACCGTGAACGATCTTCTCGCGCGCGGCGGCCGGTAGAACCGGTGCCGGCGGCATCGGGGCTGATCCTCAGGCGATGTCTGTGATTTCCAGTTCCTGCGTTCCCATGGTTACCACGTCGCCCACGGCCTTGCCCATCAGGAGGCGTGCGACGGGCGATACCCAGGAGATCGACCCGTTCTTCGGGTCGGCCTCATCCTCGCCGACGATCCGGTAGGTCTGCACGCGGCCATCGTCCCGGCTGAAGGTCACGGTGTTGCCAAATGCAACCGTTTGGGCGTCGACAGGCGCGGGCATGACCTGCGCGGTGCGCAGCCGTTCCGTGAAATAGCGCAAGTCGCGCAAGGGGCCCGCCGTCTGCCGCCGCCGCTCGTTCACGTCCTCCACGGCATTGGCCGTCTCGAAGGCCTCGCGCGCGGCCTGCATCTGCTGCTCCAGCGCCTGCCGTCCCTCCTCCGTCACGAGGTTCGGATGGGGAGAAATCGGACGGTCCGGCAGCTGGGTCTCGGCTGCGGTTTCCGCACTTTCTTCCTTCACGAAGGCAACGCTCATGCTCTCAACTCCCTGCTCTTTCAAGATCCTATACCAGATGCGGTCCCTGCCGAAACAGAACCGGAAGAAGCCACTGCCTAAAAATCACTGCCGGTCATAATTGACCCACAATTGACGTCCTGCATAAACTTGACTCTAATTCTCATGTAAAATAGGAGAGAGCCAAGCCGCCGCCGAGCGGTCTCCCAATGCCAAGCCAGCCAATGCCGGTTCCGACCGGACGATCCAGCCAGCCAGGCCTTTTCCCGCAAGAAAGGAACAGCCCATGGCTCTCTGGCATCGCCGTCCGGCCCTGCATGCCTGCACCGCCCTCACCCTTCTCGCCGTTTCCGGCGCAGCCTTCGCGCAGGATGGAAAGCCGTCCGACCAGACGGTCCTGCAGCCCATCGTCGTGAAGAGCGCGCGTTCGGCTGCGGCAGCCCGGGCCGGCACTGCGGCCGATACGCCGCTTGCCACCACCGTCAGCCGCGACGAGATCGAGAAGAAGCAGGTCGACAGCTTTGCCGATCTCGGCCGCAGCATCGACCCCGGCATCAGCTACAGCAAGGCCAATGGCGGCGTCAGCATCCGCGGCCTTTCCGGTCCGCGCGTGAAAACGCTGATCGACGGCATCCCGATCCCCTATCTCTCCAACTCGGTGCGCAATTCCTCCGGCAGCCCGACCACCAATGCGGATGGCGGCGCTGACAGCTTCGACTTCTCCATGATCTCGGCGCTCGACGTGATGAAGGGTGCGGATTCCAGCCGTGCCGGCGAAGGCGCACTCGGCGGCGCCCTGCTGTTCAGGACGCTGACAGCCGAGGACCTCATCCAGGAGGGCAGCGACTGGGGTGGGCTCGTCAAGACGACCTATGACAGCGAAGACCGGTCCTATGGCGCAGCGGTTGCGCTCGCCCGCAAGATCAACATGACATCCGTGCTCGTGGAAGGCGGCTACAAGCGCGGCCATGAGCGTCAGACGAACGGCACCATCGGCGGCATCGGCACAGCCCGCACGGAGGCCAATCCTGCCGACTACAACCAGCGCCACATGCTGGTGAAGCTGAAGCAGGAACTCGAGGGAGGCCATAGCCTGACGCTCGCCGCCGAGCACTACCAGCGCGACTATACCGCCGACATGAAGCGCGAACAGGGCGCGACCTACAAGCCCGGCGACTATTGGGGCGACGAGCTGACTCGCCGCAACCGCGTTTCCCTCGCCTATGACTATGAAGCGGAGAGCGCCGAAAGCCTGCTCGACCGTGCGAACCTCACCCTCTACTGGCAGCAGCTCGAGCGCAAAGCCGGCACGCATGGCACACGCCTCGGCTCGGTTGCCGGTCCCTGGCTGCGCAGCAACGAGCTGACCTATTCCGGCTATGGCCTCACCGGCTCCGCCTCGAAGTCGGTGGAGACGGGCAATCTCACCCATGAAATCAACGTCGGCATCGATGCCCAGCGCTTTGGCGCAAGCCAGTTCATCGACGGCCTCGATGCCTGCATCCTCGGCACCGCAAGCGCATCGGCCAGACGCAATTCGTGCCCGGCCCTCCATGCCGACCAGGCCGACATGCCGGATGTGGACGGCAACAAGTTCGGCGTCTTCATCGACGACAAGATCCACATCGGCGACAGCGGCTTCTCCATCACGCCCGGCCTCCGCTTCGACTGGTACGATTATTCGCCCAAGCTGACGCCGGAATATGCCGCCAATTCCGGCTTTGCCCGCTTCGGACTGCCGCCGGGCCAGAGCGACACCCATTTCTCGCCAAAGCTCCGCGCTGCCTATGAGACGCCCGATGGCATCGAGCTCTATGCGCAGTGGGCGTCTGCCTTCCGCGCGCCAACCGTGGACGAGCTCTACGTCAACTTCACCAATACGGCACAGGGCTATGCCAATATCGGCAATCCGACGCTGAGCCCGGAGACCGGCAACGGCTTCGAGGCAGGCGCTTCCTATGAAGGCGATACGTTCAGCGGCCGCGTGACCGTCTTCCACAACCGGTACGACAACTTCATCGACACGGTGACGACCTCGACCGGTGGCCTGCTCGTCACCCAGTATCAGAACGTCAGCAATGTCAGGATCTCGGGCTTCGAGCTCGCCGGCAAGAAGACCTTCGACAACGGCCTGAACCTGCATGCGGCCTTCGTCTATACCCGCGGCGAGAATGCCGACACCAACGCGCCGATCCGCTCGATTGCGCCGGCAAAGGGGATCATCGGCGTTGGCTATGATGCGGAAACCTGGGGTACCGACCTCTCGCTGACGGCAGCCCGCGCGATGCGAGACGACAAGAACGCCGCGACTTATGATGCACCCGGCTACGGCGTCGTCGACCTGACCGCCTGGGTGGAGCCCGAGCAGTTCAAGGGTCTCCGGATCGAAGCCGGCATCTACAACCTCTTCGACAAGACCTATTTCGATGCGCTTTCAAACCGCGCCCGCACGCCGGCTGCCACCACCGACTTCTATTCGGAGCCCGGCCGCAGCTTCCAGGTCAGCCTGATCCAGAAGTTCTGAACATGAAAAGCCCTCCCGGCCAGAAGCCGGGAGGGCGCTCTTCGTTATTTCTCGCTTATTGTTTTCTTAGATGCCGACCGTATGCGGCAGCACGAAGGGCAAGTCGCCTTCAGGTACCCTGTTGACCTTCAGCGCACACGAGAAGGCTTTGTCGAGCAGATGATCGTGCATGATCTCCGCAAGAGGCCCGGCGCCCACCATTTCCCCTGATTTCAAGAGAAGCAGGTCATCCGCAAAGAGAGCCGTGAGGTTCAGGTCGTGCATGACCGCAATCACGCCTCCGCCGGCGCGGGCAAAATCGCGGGCGAGCTGCATGATGGCGAGCTGATGGCGGATGTCGAGACTGGAGACGGGTTCGTCCAGGAACAGCCAACGCGGCTCCCCCTCCTCGACAGGTTTCGGAATCTGGCAGAGAACGCGGGCCAGCTGGACGCGCTGCTGCTCGCCGCCGGAGAGTTCCAGATAGGACCGGGCTTCGTAGCCATGGAGCCCCACCCGCGACAGCGCCTCGGCAATGCGGCCGGAGGCCTCGGTCTTGCGGTGATGACGGCTTGCGACGAGCCCGAAGGATACGACTTCAGCCACCGAAAAGGGAAAGGCGACGGAGGATGACTGTGGCAGGACACCACGGAGCTGCGACAAGGCGAGCGGATCCGTGCCGGAAACGGAGCGCCCGTTGATGCTCGCCTCGCCCTGATAGGGAAGCTCGCCGGAGAGCGCCTTCAGAAGCGTGCTCTTGCCCGAGCCGTTCGGGCCGGCAATGGCCAGCACGCGCCCGGGCAGAGCCGAAATGCTGACATCGGAAAGGACCGTTCTGCCGGACAGGCGAACGGAGAGGTTTTTCGTCGAAATCATGGGAGACCTGAATTCAGAGAGCCATCTGGCCGCGGTTGCGGAGCAGGATCCAGAGGAAGAACGGACCACCAGCGGCGGCCGTGAGAATGCCGATCGGCAGTTCCGCGGGCGCGACGAGGGTGCGGGCCGCTGCATCCGCCAGCACCAGCAGCATGCCCCCGAGCAGCGCTGAGGATGGAAGCAGACTGCGGTGATCCGGCCCGATTGCCAGTCGCACCAGATGCGGCGCGATGATGCCGATGAAGCCGATGCCGCCGCTGATCGCGACCGAAGCGCCCGTTGCGGCAGCGACGCTTGCGATCGCATAGCGTTTCAGCTTCTGCACGGAGATGCCGAGATGAAAGGCGCTCGCCTCGCCGAGAGCGAGCGCGTTCAGGCCCCGTGCCAAAAAGGGTGCGGCGACGAGGCCCGGCAGCATGACGGGAATGGCCGCGCCAAGCTTCATCCAGTTGCTTCCGGCAAGCGAGCCCATGCCCCAGAAGGTGAGGTCCCGCAGTTGCCGGTCGTCGGCAAGGAAAATGAGGAATCCGGTAAGTGCCGACGAGAGCGTGCCGAGCGCGATGCCGGCGAGCAGCAGCACGGCAACCGAAGTCTGCCCCTGCCGGGTGGCGATCGCATAGAGCGCCGAGGTGCTGGCAAGACCGCCGAGAAAGGCTGCAAGCGGCAAGGCGAACACGCCCATCATCGAAACGATGGGCGCCGCAAAGCCGTTGCCGAGGACAATGATGAGCACCGCGCCGAGACTGGCGCCGGCAGACACGCCGGTCAGCCCGGGGTCGGCCAGCGGATTGCGGAAGAGGCCCTGCATGACTGCGCCCGAGACCGCGAGCGAAGCGCCGACAAGGAAACCCATCAGCACGCGCGGAAGGCGGATATCGAGAACGACGCTCCTTTCTCTGATGTCCATCGCCGCATCGCCGGTCACGAGCCCAAGGAGAAAGCGCGGCGTGGAAACGTCGGACGCACCCGCAGTCGCCGCATAGGCGACCGCAGCGAGCGACAGCATGACAAGGGCAATCATCGCAAGGCGCACACGCCGTTTCCGTGCATCGAGAACGGAGCCTGAAAACGCGGAGCGGGGCTTGCGCCCCGTTCCGGTGTCCTCGCCGTCGGAGAAGAATGTGCTGGTCATGGCTTTGATCCGTAGAGGGCTGCAGAGAGTTCCCGGACGGCATCCGCCGTCCGCGGGCCAAAGCCGAGGAGATGCAGGCCATCCATCACGACCAGCGATTTCGTCTGTGCCGCCGGCGTCAGCGCGAGCGCAGGATCTCCGAAGACCTGATCCGCTGACGCCGCATGGCCGGCACCGCGCGACATCATCAGGATGACATCGGGCTTCGCACTCGCCAGCGCCTCGGGCGTGATGGCCTTGTAGCCATCGACGCCGCCGACGGCATTGGTGCCGCCTGCAAGCCGGATGATCGCCTCCGCGGATGTGCCGCGGCCCGCTGCCTGGATGCGGCCATCCTGCAGGCTGAGGATGAAGAGAACCCGCTTGCGCTCGGCCTCCAGCCGGTTCGCTGCTGCAGCGGCCGCGTCGAGATCACGGGTGACTTTCTCCGCAAGCGCCTTCGCTTCCTTCTCCTTGCCGAGGACCGCGCCAACCGTCTCGATCTTTGTCGTGATCGCCTTGCCGTCATAGCCTTCCGGTACCGTCTCGATGCGAATGCCTGTCGAGCGCAGCACGTCGAGCTGGTCCGGCGGGCCGGAGCCATCGATGGCGAGGATCAGGTCCGGCTTCATCGCCATCACGCCTTCTGCGGAAAGCGCACGCATGTAGCCGGCATCCGGCAGGGCCATGGCCTCTGCCGGAAAGGTGCTGGTCGAATCGCGGGCAACGAGCCGGTCTTCAGCCCCCAGCGCATAGACGATTTCCGTCACCGCGCCGCCGACCGAGACGATGCGGGAGGGCGCCTTGGCCTCCGAGGCAAGTGCGGGAAATGCCAGAAGAACGAGGGCAGCAAGGGAAAGGCCGGTCCGGCGCATCATGTCTCCTCCGCTCAGGCCGCGATTGCGCCGGGGCGTGGCAGCGTTTCTGCGAGGGAGCGCCAGCTCTCGAGCTCTTCCCTGCCTTCCTTCCGCTTGCCGAAGAACTGGATGATCATGTTGCCCTCGGCATCATAGGCCTCGATGGAGGTGACATGGCCGCGGTCCGCGGGCTTGCGCACGGCCCATACCTCGGCCACATGGTCCTGGCGGAGGTGCAGGTGGAAGGTCGGGTCCATGACGTTGATCCACGGCCCCATGCGCTGAATGTTCCGGACCGTGCCGGTATGGATCTGGACGCAGCCGTCATTGGCGACGAAGCACATGATCTCGACCTCGTCAGCGGCAGCGCGGTCCAACAGGTGCCCAAGCGCGCCGGCATCGAGTGCCCAGGCGATATCGTCGCCTACCTGGCGGACTGCCGTGCGCCGCGCGATCTGCATCTTCTTCAGCATGCCGAAGAACTGGTGCGGATCGGTCATCGCCTGCCACTGTTCACGAAGCGCTGCCCGATCGACCGCCTCTTCGGGCGTCAGGCTCGCATCCTTTGCCTTTGGCTCGGCAGCCACGAAGTCCTGCGACTGGTCTTCGATCTTCAGTGCGGCAACGGCCTGATGGAACGCCTCCACGTTCGAAGCAGGGCGCAGATGCAACTTGAACACGGCCTGGCCGGCTGCATCGAAGAACTGCAGGCTGCGCTTCGTCTCACCCTTCACCTCGCGCTCGACCGCGAAGCCATGCGCCCACTGGCCGCCGAAGATGCGCAAATCGATGTTTTCGCCCAGCGTCATGGAAACCTGCTTGCCGGGATGCAGATCCTCGAAGACGCCGATCTTCTCGTGGACCGCGCTCTCGTTGCGCGTCAGCACCATGACCTCGCCGAGCGGCTTTACATGCGCAAGAAGACTGGCCGGCGAACAATCGATCCTGGTGACGCCAAGGCCGGTCTCGGCCGCGACCAGCGCCGCCTCGGAGATACCGAGATGGGCGGCAAGGTCCCGTTCGCGCATCTGGGAATGGTCCACGCGCGCCGCGCGGATCTGGGCCGGAGAGAGAATTGCGTCCATGATCGGATCCTTACTTGTTGAGAATGAGCTTGCCGAGGCGGGTGATCTTCAGGTGATAGACGGCATCGCCGTGGCGCAGCGCCACTTCGCTGCGTCCCTGAAAGAGCTGGTCGGCATCGATGACAAGGGGCGAAACCGGGGCGCCGCGCGCCTTGCAGCTTCCGGCACCCGCCCTGTTTTCAATCAGCTTTTCATTCACATCCATGACGGCCCGGTCCCCTGCGGGTAAACTTGATAATCGTAGTCATGTATATAAACAGGACTAAAGGAGTCAACTTTAAAAATACAGTTTCCAAGACACGCTTCGGTTGACGGCAAACGCCTCGGCTAGCTTCCTGAGGCTAGATCTTGCAGCTCGCGCAATTTGTGGATCAGGATAGAATTATCACCGACGATCGCACCGATCCGCCGGCAGGGAGGAAACGCCATGGAAAGGAATTACGGCTGGATCATCGTGGCGGCGGGGGCGGTAATCACCTGCGTCGCCATGGGGGCGATGTTTGCCCTTCCCGTCTACCTGCAGCCGATCGCGGCAGAAACGGGGTGGACGCGTGCCGGAATCTCCGCGGCCATGACCATCGGCTTTCTCTCGATGGGCATCGGCGGCTTCGCCTGGGGCACCCTGTCCGATCGGATCGGCGCCCGCCCGGTCGTGCTGATGGCGGCAGCGCTCATGGTCACGGGCCTCGTGATCGCAAGCCGCGCCACCAGTCTCCTGACCTTCCAGCTGTCCTTCGGCCTTCTCGTCGGCGCGGCCGGCGGCGCCTTCTTTGCACCAATCATGGCCGCGACCGTCGGCTGGTTCGACAAGAACCGCAGCCTTGCCGTCTCGCTCGTTTCGATCGGCGGCGGCGTCGCACCCATGGTGATGACGCCGCTGGCGAGCTACCTCATCGGCATCTATGGCTGGCGACAGACCATGCTGATGATCGCGATCGGTGCATTCGTCGTCGTCGCATCCGCAGCGCTCCTGATCCGCAAGCCTCCGGTGGTCATGGATGCGGCACCGGCAGAGCCGGGGGAAACGCCGGCTTCCACATCACGCCCTCCCATGCTCCAAACACTTGCGCGTCCTCAGTTCATCGTGCTCGCAGCGACCTTCTTCCTCTGCTGCGGCGCCCATTCCGGCCCGATCTTCCACACCGTCAGCTATGCCGTGATCTGCGGCGCAAGCCCGCTCGCCGCGGCCAGCATCTACAGCGTCGAAGGCGTGGCAGGCCTCTTCGGACGCCTGTTCTTCGGCCTGGCGGCCGACCGTTTCGGCGTCCGTCGCGTGCTGGTCGCGGGCCTGGTGCTGCAGGCAGTCGGCATCAACACTTATGTGCACGTCAGCGAACTCACCCATTTCTATCTGCTCGCCATGGTGCTTGGCATGGCATATGGTGGCGTAATGCCGCTCTATTCGGTGCTTGCGCGCGATTATTTCGGGGCAAATGTCATGGGAACGGTGCTCGGTGCGGCAACCTTCACCTCGTGCATCGGCATGGCGCTTGGCCCGATCGGTGGCGGCTGGCTCTATGATACCTATGGCACCTATCACTGGCTTTACATCGCGTCCGCAGCCGTTGGCCTGGGCGCCGCAGCGATGGCGCTTGCCTTTCCGCCACCCTCGCAGGAGGTACGGGAAGGGCCCGCCGCGGCGCATGGCTCGGCATGAGCCGGAGAGGCCTCGAAAACTGCTTGAGCAGAAGGTGGCGTCTTCGTCCAGCAGGCTGTTTCGCAGCGCCGATTTTTGCGCTATCCAGATGAGACGCATGGAGAATTCGGGTCCGGCCATGGACTGGATCCGGGTGCGGAAGGATCATCGAGATGACGCCCATTGAACCCATTGTTCGGCGCAAGCTTTCCGACGAGGTTTTCGACCGCCTGCGGGCCATGATCGAGGCCGGCCAGCTGCGCGTGGGCGACGACATGCCCTCCGAACGGGAGCTGATGGACCGCTTCGGCGTCGGCCGCCCGGCCATCCGCGAGGCCATGCAGGCGCTTGCCTCGAAGGGCCTGATCACCATCAGCCACGGGGAGCGGGCCCGCGTGGTGAAGCCCACGGCGCATGCCATCATCCAGCAGATGGACCTGCCTTTCAAGCTGATGATCGCGGGCTCGGAAGAAACACTCGAGAACCTCAAGAACGCGCGTATCTTCTTCGAGCGCGGCATGGCCCGGGAGGCGGCGCTGAAGGCGACCGACGAGGACAAGCGCGACCTGCGAGCGCACCTCAAACGGCAGGAAGAGAGCCTCGGCAATCCCGAAGCCTTCATCGAGGCGGACATGCGCTTCCATATCCGGCTTGCCGCGATTTCGCGCAACCCGATTTTTGCCGCCGTCAGCGAGGCGATTCTCGGCTGGCTGAAGGCCTATCACAGCCATGTGCTGATCTGGACCGGCAAGGAGAATCTGACCCTTGCCGAACATGAAGAAATCATCGACGCGATCGAGAAGGCGGATCCGGAACAGGCGGAGCGCGCGATGGTGCAGCATCTCGAACGCTCCCGCGCCGTCTATGCCATGCGTCACGAGGAAGAGGCCGTCTGAGACGCGGAAAAAGCGGGCCGCGCCGCCGCGTGACCCGCCCCTGATCTCGCCTCCACTGATCTTATTCTGATTTTGCGAGCTGCATCAGCGTGACGCGCTGCTGCATCTTGCGCTGCGCCTGGTCGACCACGACAGCGACGATGATGACGAGCCCCTTGATGACCATCTGCCAGAAGGAGCTGACGCCCATCATCACGAGGCCATCGGAGAGGATGCCGATGACGAGCGCGCCGATGATGGTGCCACCGATCGTGCCACGCCCGCCGGACATGGACGTGCCGCCAAGGACCGCCGCAGCAATCGCGTTAAGCTCGAGGTTGGTGCCGGTCGCCGGATGCGCCGCCATGAGTTCCGAGGAGATCACGAGGCCGACGATGGCCGCGCAGAAGCCGGAGAACATGTAGACGAACATCTTGACGCTGTTGACGCGGATGCCGGACATGCGCGACGCACGCTCATTGCCGCCGACCGCGAAAATGTGACGCCCGAGCGGCACGAAGCGGCCGAAATAGGCAGCCCCCAGCGCGACCACGATCAACATCCAGACAGAGACGGGCAGGCCGAGAATGGTGCCCGAGCCGAGATAGCCATAGCCCGTATTGCCGAGGCTTTCCTTGCCGACGAGATTGGGCAGCGTCTGCCCGTCGGAATAGAGGAGCGCCATGCCACGCGCCACATAAAGCGTGCCGAGCGTGGCGATGAAGGGCGCGACGTTGAGGCGGGTGATCAGCAGTCCGTTGACGACGCCGATCAGGATGCCGACGAGGATGACGATCAGCCCGACCTCGAAGATGTTGAAGTACATGGTGTAGCCGAGCGGCAAGGCGATGCCGTGCAGGATCAGCCCGCCGGCGACCATGCCGCAAAGCCCGACGATCGAACCGACGGAGAGGTCGATGCCGCCGGTGATGATCACGAAGGTCATGCCGATCGCGAGGAAGGCGTTCTGCGTCGCGTGCTTGGACATCAGCACCATGTTCGCCGTCGACAGGAAGTTCGGCGCGAACAGCGAGAAGAAGATGATGACGGCGAAGAGGGCGATGAAGGTCCGGAGCTTCATCAGCGTCAGCAGGAAGGAGCCGGAGCCCGCGGCAGGCCGGCTTGCCGCAGCGGATTGAACTGAAGTCATGCGGAAATCCTCTTCGTCTTATGGCCCTCGGCCGATGCGGCGATCACCTTGTCCTCCGTCGCATCGGCGCGATCGAGAACGGTCACCAGCCTGCCATTGCTCATCACGGCGATGCGGTCGGAGAGCGCCATGACTTCTTCGAGGTCGGATGTGGAAAACAGAACGGCGAGGCCCTCGCCCGCGAGCCAGCGCATGGTGCGGAACACGTCCGCCTTGGCGCCGACGTCGATGCCACGCGAAGGCTCGTCCATCAGCAGCACCTTCGGCCCGGTCATCAGCGCCTTGCCGATCACCACTTTCTGCTGGTTGCCGCCGCTCATGGAGGTGACCTCCAGATCCGGGTTCCTGGCCTTGATGGAAAGGCTCTTGATCGCAGCCCCGATGGCAGAACGTTCCAGCGCCGTCGAGATATGAAAACCCCATTTCACGAACCTGCCGAGGCTCGCCATGGACAGGTTGTCGGCGATCGACATGGACTGCACCAGCCCCTCGCGCTGCCGGTCCTCGGGGATCAGCGCCAGCCCGTGGCGGATGCGCCGCGTGGTATCGCGCGCCTTCACCTCCCTGCCCTCGATGAAGACGCGCCCCCTGGCATGGGCATGCCGGCCCATGATGCATTCGAAGAGTTCGCTGCGCCCGGCGCCCATCAGGCCGTAGATGCCGAGGATCTCGCCCTTGCGGACGGAGAGAGAGACATGATCGACGGCCATGCCGCCGTGGGCGCGGGGCAGTACCATGTCCTCGACGCGGAAGATCTCCTCGCCCATCTGGTGATCCACGGACTTGGCGAAGTCCTTGGCGTCGGAGCCGATCATGGAGCGCACGATCCAGCGCGTATCCACATCCTTCACCTTGGCATGACCGGTGATCTGGCCATCCTTCAGGACGGTGATGTAATCGCCGATCGTCATCAGCTCTTCCAGTCGGTGCGAGATGTAGACGATCGCTACCCCTTGCGCCTTGAGCTCCCGGATGACGCGGAAGAGCACGTCCACCTCGGCGGCGCTGAGGGCCGACGTCGGCTCGTCCATGATCAGGATTTTGGTGTTCAGCGAGACGGCGCGGGCGATCTCTACCAGTTGCTGCTGGCCGATCGGCAGGTCCTCGGCCAGCGTATCTGCCGAAATCCCGGCTTCGAGCCGGTTAAGGAATTCGTTGGCGCGGGCGACCTGCGCCTTGTGATCGATGCCCATGAGGCCGCGGGTGATCTCGCGGGTGGCGAAGATGTTCTCGGCGACCGAGAGATTGCCGAACAGATTGAGCTCCTGGAAGACGATGCCGATGCCGTGGCGCACCGCATCGGCCGGCGAGCCGAGCTCGATCTTGCGGCCATCCATCCAGATCTCGCCCAGCGTCGGCTGCTCCACGCCGGCGATGATTCGCATCAGCGTCGACTTGCCCGCACCGTTTTCGCCGACAAGCACGTTCACGGCACCGCGGCGGAGCTTTAGATTGGCTTTCTTGACGGCGACGATGCCGGAATAGACCTTGGTGATGTCTCGAAGTTCGAGGATGACGTCGTGTTCTGCTTCTGCCGTCTCCATCTCAGCCCCCGATGCCGATCTTGGCCGGGACGAATTGCGGCAGCTGGCCGGAGGAAGGCAGCGGGAAGGCGCCATAGGCATCGAGTGTCTTGCCGGTCAGCCCCTCGCGCGGCAGTTTCGACAGAACCGTTCCGTTGACATGCGTGTTGAACGACTTGCCGAACTGCGCCCATTCGATCTGGTTCTTGAACGAATTGAAGTCGATGAAATCGAGCGCGTCGCGAAGCGCGGTCCCACGCACGGCAGGACCCAGCGCAACCTTGACGTCGCCCTTGCCGTCGCCGTTCACGTCCACTTCGACGGACGCCGCACGGGACTTCGTATCCTCGGCGACGATCTTGCCGGAGACATGGGCGGCATAGGTCCAGGGTGCGGTGCCCTGTTTTTCCTTGTGGCCGAATTTCTGGCCTGCCTCGTCCGGATTGGTTGCGGCGAGTGCGCTGACGGTTGCGAAATCTCCTGAACGCTGTTCGTAGAAGGGAACGACCTTCGCATCCCAGATGTCCGCCACCATCTTGTCCGGGTTGAAGGCGCTGGCTTCTGCGATTTTTGCTTCATCCGCCGTCTTCACCAGCTTGCAGGCCGGCAGGGCGAGGAGGCAGACGGAGAGGGCTGCGGCGCGTCTCAGGCTTCGCATGTCGTCATCCTGAATGATAAGGGAGGAATGCGGGGGCAGCCGGATCGGCCACCCCCGCGTGCAAGCCTCGGGAGAGGGTTACTTGGCGAGAGCGAAGGTCTCGAGCTTGCCGGCATTGTCGGCATTGATCAGCGTGCAATCCATCAGCTGCTTTTCCTCAGCCGGCGCCTTGCCCGTCCTGATGTAGGCATCGGCCTGCTCGACGGCCATCTGCGCCTGGGCATAGGCCGGCTGCATCACGGTCGCCTTGATGCCGCCCGCCTTGATGGAATCGCGGACATCGTTGGAGCCGTCGAAGCCGACGACGATGACGTCCTTGCGGCCGGCGGCCTGCAGGGCTGCGATCGCACCCATGGCCATGGTGTCGTTGCCGGCAATCACACCCTGAATGTCGGGATTGGCCTGCAGGATGGTTTCCATCTTGGAATAGCCTTCCGTCTGGCTCCAGTTGGCCGACTGCTGGGCAACCATCTTCAGATCCGGATAGTCGTCGATGACGTCGTGATAGCCCTTGGAGCGGATGCCGGCATTGAGGTCGGCCTCACGGCCGAGAAGCTCGACATAGTTGCCCTTCTCGCCCATCAGCTTGACGAACTCCTCGGCGCCGAGCTGGGCACCCTGGTAGTTGTTCGAGACGATCTGCGAGACGGCGACGCCGGTGGCGTTGATCTCACGATCGATCAGGAAGGACGGGATCTTGGCATCCTTGGCCTTCTGGACAGCGGCAATCGAGGCTTCCGAGCCGGCATTGTCGAGAATGATGGCCTTGGCGCCACGGCCGATCGCCGTGTCGATCAGCTGGCTCTGCTTGTTGGCGTCGTCGTCATGCACCAGCACCAGC
This sequence comes from uncultured Rhizobium sp., assembly GCA_945952245.1. Taxonomy (GTDB): domain Bacteria; phylum Pseudomonadota; class Alphaproteobacteria; order Rhizobiales; family Rhizobiaceae; genus Gellertiella. Next base: position 15,771 of record CAMFHT010000044.1, read on the forward strand.
GTGTCATAGCCGAGCTCCTTGGCCTTCGCCTCGGCGCCCACGGCTTCCGCCTTGAAGAAGGGATTGTCGTGGCTGGGCGTAATGATGGCGATGAGATCGGCCGCGAACACGGGCATGGCGACCGAGGCGGCCATGATGGCAGCGAGACCGGCGGTCTTCAGGCGCTTAAGGGAATTCATGCTTTCTCCTCCAGGTTGACGGGCGGCACTCTCTGCGCACCACTCCGAATTGGCCGACGGCTACCCCTCCGAGCGCACCGTGCTTCAGATGTTCTTCATGGTTGAAAAGGGCCGCTCAGATCTTCGCCTGATGAATGCGTCTTCGGCACTGCCGGATGGCAGCCACCCAAGCTCTCGCCCGACCTCCCCAAAGCCGGCCTTTCCTCCAATGGAAGCGTCATACATGCAACTGGTATGACATGTCAATGAGACAAATAGTATGTTGCTCTTCTTAGTGACAACGTGATCATGGAGACGAGAAAGCAGTTCCGATTAGTTGCTGGTATCGGTCGGCATGAGAGCGTGAGGCTATGGACGCGGATAAAAAGGCAAGGCCTGAGGTGCCTGCCGCCGATGTTTAGGCAGGAGGTTCGGATCGCTGGAAATACGGGATATAGTGCCGCGTGCAATGCACACGACAACGTCACAGAAATTCGGGAGGCGAGCTTGATGCCCAGTGGTGCCCCATGCCGGAATCGAACCAGGACTCCTTTCGGAGCTCGATTTTGAGTCGAGCGCGTCTACCAGTGCCTCCAATGGTGCTGGCACC
>CAMFHT010000045.1 GCA_945952245.1 uncultured Rhizobium sp.
ATCGCCTCCGGCAACGGGCCGCAGCTGCCGGTCACGCTGCGGCTTGCCGAATATCTGGGCTCGGAGACCATGTTCTACACGACGCTCGCCGATGGCGAGGACGTGGCGGTGAAGGCGGACGGATTTACCCGCGCGGACATCGGCTCCAGACTCGGTCTCGAATTCCCGCCGGAAGCCTGCCACATCTTCGCCGCCGACGGCACGACGCTGGTCAATGCCTCGATCGGCGACGGGCACTGAAGGCAGCCTTCAAGGTCTGACGAGTTGACGGGCCGCGGCCTCGGCGACATCCTGGGTCAGTGCGGTGAGACGGTCGGCGACGAGCCGGTTGATCTGCCAGTAGAGCGGCACGTCGAGCGGCGTGCCGGGAACGAGCTCGATCAGCCGCCCCGTCTTTATATGTGGGACAGCAAGCTGGTAGGGGTTCATGCACCACCCAATGCCGGCGAGGCTCGCCTCCAGGAAACCCTGTGTCGAGGGCAGCCAGTGGGTGGGAAAAGCCAGCTCGCTGGCGAAAACCTGCCTGACCCAGCGATGCTGCAATCGGTCCTTCAGGTTGAAGGTAACGGCGGGAGCACGAGCAAGTGTTTCCACATTGACGCCTTCGCCGAAATGTCTGAGCATGAAGGCGGGACTTGCGACGGCTACATAGCGCATGAAGCCGAGCGCTGTGCGGCGGCAACCGGTGACCGGCTCCGCAAGGCTGGTAACGGCAGCAATCACCCGTCCGCGCTGCAGCCAATCCGCAGTGTGATCTTCGTCGTCGAGTGCGATGTTCAAGAGATAATCTGACCTAATTGCAAAGCGCGTTGCCGCCGCCATGAACCATGTGCCGAGGCTGTCCGCATTGGTGGCGATATGCAGCGTCACCGGCTGCCGAACATCCCCCTGTCCAGCAAGACCCGGCAGTCGCTGCATGAGTTCCTCTTCCAGCATACCGACCCCCTCCATGTGCCGGCAGAGCCATTCGCCGGTTTCGGTAGCGGTACAAGGCTGGCCGCGGATCACGAGCACCGTACCAAGCCGTTCCTCCAGCTGCTTGACGCGCTGGGATATGGCGGATGGTGTGACGCGAAGCGCGGCCGCGGCCTTTTCGAAACTGCCCGTCTGGACCACCATCGTAACGGCCCGCATTGAAGCATAATCGAGCATGGCATTAGATCCGCTTAATCTGGTGAACATCAATTAAGTAGTCCGGTCTCGAAGATATGGCTAGAGCATGTTCGATCGAGGACCCGCTACACCATGCCCATGACCATCTACTTCACCGGCCTGATAATGGGCCTCAGCCTGATCGTGGCGATCGGAGCACAGAATGCCTTTGTGCTGCGCCAAGGCCTGCGGCGGGAGCATGTGCTGGCGATATGCCTCACCTGCAGCCTCTCGGATGCGCTTCTCATCCTCCTTGGTGTCACTAGCCTCGGCAAGATCGCGGGCGTGATGCCCTGGCTGGAGCCCGTCATGCGCTATGGCGGCGCGGCATTCCTTGCCTGGTATGGCGCAAAGAGCCTCTATTCGGCGCTTCGCTCGTCGGAAGCGCTGGCGGTCGCCGAGGAGACGAGCGGCGGCCTGTGGCTGGCGCTTGCCACCTGCCTCGCGCTCACCTGGCTGAACCCGCATGTCTATCTCGACACGGTCGTCCTGCTCGGCACGATCTCCACTCGTTTCCCGGGACATGAGCTCACCTTTGCCGCAGGCGCTATGACGGGCTCCTTCCTGTTCTTCTTCTCCCTCGGCTATGGCGCCGCCTGGCTCAGACCGATCTTTGCAAAGCCCGTGGCCTGGCGCATTCTGGATCTGGCAATCGCTGCCGTCATGTGGCTCATTGCCTGGAAGCTCCTCAGCGGCTTCTGAGCTCCGATCACGGATCAGGCTGCCTCTACACCGAGGGAACCGGGCATGGTCTCCCAAGTCATGGCACCTGCGTAGCGCCGCGTGGGGCCGCCGGCGTCGTCGATGCGGAAGAGGTTGAGCCAGCCCTGATCGAAGAGCTGCCGCACGCCGGGATAGCGCTGGAGAATATCGCTGATCGCCGTTTCTGGTGCAGCCACGAAAACCGAAAGCCGCAGCGGATCATGGGCGAGCTTTTCGCCGTCATGCACCGACTGCCAGGACAGGCCGGCCCGGAGCAGCCCGCCATTGCCTTCCACCACGCCAATGCCGCCCGTCACGTTGTGCAGGAGCTTGTTGCCGGCGCCGAAAAGCGCTGGCGCAACGGAAGAGCCGTAATATTGCAGGTTGATCCAGTTCGCGACCACGACGGGGGCGGTGAGGATCAATTCCAGCACCTTGAACTCCCGGTCCCTCTCCCAGGCATAATCATGCAGGAAGGCACGACCCGCGAGCGAGGAGCCGGCAGTCAGCGCCCGCGGCGCGGCGATGAAGGCGGCGCAACCGGCAAGCCCCCATTCCGGCCGCGTTTCCGCCCAGTCACGGCTGCGGGCCGCAAGCGAAGCCTCCCCGGCCCGCGGCAGGCGCTTGGCGCGCTCCATGCGCGCGAGCCGGCCCGCGGAGGCGAGCGCGTCCTTCAGCCGTTCGAGATCGGCGGCGTGTCGGGTACCATCCACATCCTCAATGTAGAGGCTCACCGCATCAGTGGTCGTATCATGCAGGGCAGGTACGAAGAGCGTATCCGCGGGGATCTCGATGCCGCGGCTCTTGAGAGAGAGCCGCACCTCCCCGTCGTTGAGCAGCCCGGCGAGCAGCCGGGCGTTGACGTCGCCCGCATGGCCGCCGCAGGCTCCGCATTGCAGAGCGCTCAGGAAGGGATTGTTGGCGCTCGTTGCGCCGTGGCCGGCAAGGATGACGAGGCGGCCGAAACGCTCCGTCAGAGACATGGCGCTCAGCACCGACTGGGCTGCAGCCGCGCGCTCTTCGAGCGAAAGATCCGCGCCGAAGACGGGCTTTGGGGCATGGCTCCGACGTGCGCTCAAACCGAGGCTGTCCTTCATGAGATTGCCGGCGTAGACGAGCCCTTTCGCCTCGATGAAGGCGAAAGAGGAAACGGCCGCCTGCCGGAAGCGCCCGAAGGCCCGCACCGCACGTGCCCGGTAACGCTCGCTGCGATCCACGACCTCCGGCACCGCTTCGCAGCTGAACCGGCCGGCGGGAAGCAGGACCGGCAACCGGTGCTCGGCGGTGTCGGACGCATGCGCGCGATGCGAGACGCCCATGCCGAAGAAGCCGGCAAAGCCGATCGTCTCGATGTCCGGATCGGCGGTTTCAAGCACCCGGCGGAAGACTTCCGAACGGACATCGATGCAGAAGGCCACCTGCGCAAAGGGCCGCTTCGGACTGGCGAGTATGCCGGACCTTGCAGAGATCTGCGCCCATTCGAGCCCCGAGGCGAGCTGCCGCGCATGCGCGATCTCCGACGCTTCCAGAAGAGCAGCATCGGCAAGAATGTCCAGGCTGGGTTCGAACGGGCTGCGGTGGATTGCGAGCGACTGCGCCCACTTCGTCCCGATCGTCCCGCCGTGGAGGCGGAGCAGCGCCATGTCGAAGGCGAGGCGGATCGCGAGCAGGTCGAGGATCGTCCGGTCCTCGCCGCCATCCCGCTCGGCCACGAATTGCAGGTGGCGGGCATATTGGGCATAGCCGCCGAGGCCGAGGAGAAGCTGGTGGAAACAGGTGCCGGGATCGCGTCCGAGGCCAAGCTGCTCGCCCGCCTGACCGATCAGCTCCCGCGCCGTCAGCGGCAGTTCGGCGACGCCCGCTGCAAAGCCCGTGAGGCCCGCAATCTCCGGCGTCAGGTCGTGCATGGCAAAGAGCCGCCAGGCCGCATAGGCACCCTTGCCCGGCGCCATGGTCCAGAGCGCCTGCCCCTCGTCGAAATAGCCGGCGGCGAAGACGCCGATCCGCTCCGCGATGATCCGCGGCCAGTCTATGCCGGTCGCCTCCGCCGAGAGTGCCGCGATGTCGGGCACGGGCTTGAGCTGTGCCCTATCCGCCTTTGCGAGAGCGATCAGGCCGTCCGCATCCGGGATCCCGGGGATGGGGTGACGGCCGAGTGCCAGCGCCAGATCCTCCCGCGTGACCTCGCCCCGGGCGATCTTCTGCCGCACGATCTCCCGCGGCGGGAAGAGATCCGCACCGGAAAGCCGGGCGAGAAGCGCTGCGGTTTCGCTGAGCGTCAGGCTCGCCTGGCCGAGGAAGGGATTGACGGCGACGGTGGCGGTCAGCGCCCAGGCTGGTGCGATGGCGCGGGCGGCCCGGTCTGCGGCCTGGAAGAGACCGTCCTGGTCGTTCATGCTGAGCTGCGCGATCTGGTTCATGGCATCAATCCTTGGCAAGGGCGGTGGCGGGGGCGATGGCAGGGGTCCGGAAGTGGCCGAGCACCCGGTCGAAAAGGGCATTCACATAAAGCCCGTTCTGCAGGTGGACGCGCAGGCCCGCGGCAGCCGGATGATGCGCCCAGAGCGGGAAGAGCGCCTGCGCAAAGGCTGCAAGCCCGAAGGTCACGACAGCCAGCACGATCAGCGACCATTCGAGAGGCCCCTGCTGCGGTGCTGCCGGAAGGGCGCCCGCCGTCAGCCTGTAGGCCGCCCATTGCAGGCCGAAATAGGCAAGAGAGGCGGCTCCGGCATAGAGCCCGACCCGGCGGGTGAGCGCCCAGGGCGCCGTATCGGCAAGGCCCTGCGCCAGCAGATAGGCAATGCCGAAGATGAGGATTGCCCCCAGGGCCAGCGCCTGCGGCGGCTTGTGCCAGAAGCCGAAGGCGAGACCGGCAAGCGCGAAGATGACGAGCGCCAGCAGGAAGGACTTCACCACGGCCCTGAGGCTCGGCACCGCGACCGGCCCTGGCCTCTTCACCGCCTGCACTGCCTCGATGGCCGTGCCGGAGGACAGGAAGGCGTGCGCCTTGTAGAGCGAATGGGCGAGGATGTGCAGGAGCGCGATCGGGAACAGCGCCAGCCCGCATTGCAGGATCATGAAGCCCATCTGCGCCACCGTCGACCAGGCCAGCGAGGTCTTGACCGCGCTCTGCGTCAGCATGACGAGCGAGCCGAAGAGCGCCGTGAAGGCGCCGATCATGACGAGGCCGGCGAGCGTGAGCGGGGAGAGCAGCATGACGTCTGCGAAGCGGATGAGCAGGAAGCCGCCGGCATTGATGACGCCGGCATGCAAGAGCGCCGAGACCGGCGTCGGCGTTTCCATCACCTCGGTCAGCCAGCCATGGAAGGGAAACTGCGCGGACTTCAGGATGGCGGCGAGTGCGAGAAGGGCTGCTGCGACGGTGACACCGTCAGGCGCCACGCCGTTGCGCGCGGCATCGAGGATGAGACCGATATCGCCCGTACCATAGCCGAGGCCGAGGATGAGCGCTGCGCCGACGAGCGCGGCATCCGCAATGCGCGACAGGATGAACTTCTTGCGCGCCGCCCGCCAGGCTGCCGGCCGCTCCCGGTAAAAGACGAGCAGGTGGTGGAGCGAGAGACTGGTGCCGATGAAGGCGAGGACGAAGACGAGGAGCGTTCCCGCCGTCACGAGCAGGGTCACGGCGGCGAGCGTCGCCGACATACAGGCGGCAAACGATCCCTGCCGGGCTTCGCCATCCAGATAGGTGGCGCTGAACCGGGTCACGACCCAGCCGACAAAGGAGACGAGCAGAAGCATGGCCGTGCTCACCAGATCCACGCGGATGCCGATGGCGAAGAGGCCCTGGCCGAAGACCTCCGAGGCCGCGCCATAGAGGTCAAAATGGACCGCACTCGCCGTAGCGACAAGAAAGCCGAGCAAAGCCAGAATGCCGATGGCCTGAAGCCTTCGCCTCGGCCGCATCTGCGGACCTGTCGCGGCAGTGGCCGCTGCGGCGAGATAAAGGATGGGGACGAGGAGTGGCAGTAAGTTCAGCATGGGAGCCTCGGCGTGGTGACGTGCCCATCCTCTACCAAAGCGGCTTTCTCAAATAAAATTCATTGTCTTTGCAATTTCGTTTCATAAAATAGAACGATGAGTGACATGAATTACCACCACCTCCGCTATTTCCGGGCCGTCGCCCATGACGGCAACCTGACGCGCACGGCCGAGCGGCTGAACCTTTCCCAATCGGCGCTGTCCATCCAGATCAGGCAGTTCGAGGAGCGGCTGGGACACCCGCTGTTCGAGCGGCGCGGTCGCCAGCTGGTGCTGACGGAGGCGGGACGGATCGCGCTCGATCATGCGGACAGGATATTCTCGACCGGCGAGGAACTGCTCGAAACCCTGAAGCGGTCAGGCAATACGCGGCGGCCGGTGCGGATCGGGGCGCTCGCCACGCTGTCGCGGAATTTCCAGATGGAGTTTCTGCGCCCGCTGATCGGCCGCGCCGACGTGGAGGTGATCCTGCGTTCCGGCAGAATGGCCGATCTTCTCGGCGGCCTGGAAAGCCTCAACCTCGATATCGTGCTCCTGAACCAGACGCCGGCGGCGGACGCCGCCTCGCCCTTCCTCTCGCATCTGATCGCCACCCAGGGCGTGAGCCTCGTCGGGAAGCCCGGGCCCGCCGGGGCCGAGGCCAGCCTTTCCGAGCGGCTGAGCCGGCATCCGCTGATCCTGCCGACGCTCGAAAGCGGCGTGCGGCAGAAGTTCGATGCGCTTGCCGCCAGGCTCGGCATCACGCCGCAGATCGCGGCGGAGGTGGAGGACATGGCGATGATGCGTCTCCTGGCACGGGAGGGTGCGGGGCTTGCCGTCCTGCCGCCGATCGTCGTCAAGGGTGAGCTGGAGGCGGGCAGCCTGCTGGAACTGGATATGCTGCCAGGCGTGGAGGAAAACTTCTACGCCGTCACCATCCGCCGCAAGTTTCCGAATCCTCTGGTCAGCGAACTGATCAGAGGGGCCTAGAGCAGGTCCCGTGACCAAGGGTTCACGGGACCTGCTCTAGCTCTTTGCATTGCCGCATTTCCGGACGTAAAACCGTGGTTACACTTTTCCTGGAAATGCTCTAGCCCCCGAATTCGCCGATGACGTCGAGGAAGGCCGCGCCATAGCGTTCGAGCTTGGACTGGCCGACGCCGGAGATCGCGAGCAGCCCGTCCGGTGTTTCCGGCCGTTCCCGCGCCATGGCGACGAGGGTCGTGTCCGGGAAGATCACATAAGGCGGCACGCCCGCTTCCTTGGCCAGCTCCATGCGCGCGGCGCGGAGCCGTTCGAAGAGGGCGAGATCGGAGCCTTCGAGTTCCGCCTTCGCCCGTGCCGCAGACGGTGATGCGCCTTTCGCGGCCTTGCCCTTGGTGGGACGGTCCTTGCGGAACCTCACCGGACGCTCCCGGCGGAACACGGTGCGCGCCTCGTCCGGCACAAGTTTCAGCGCGCCATAGGCTTCGTGGTCGACCCGAATGAAGCCTGCGGCGAGCAGCTGCCGGAAGACCGACTGCCAGGTTTTCGCCGGGATGTCCTTGCCCGCGCCAAAGACCGGCATGTCCACGTGGCCGAAGCGGATGGTGCGCTCGTTTTCCACCCCCATCAGCACGTCGATGACATGGGCCGCGCCGAAGCGCTCGCCCGTGCGGTAGACGGCGGCGAGCGCGGTGATCGCGGCCTCGCTGCCATCCCAGGTTTCGACCGGCTTCAGGCATGTATCGCAATTGCCGCAATGGCCGGGATGCGCCTCGCCGAAGTGAGAGAGGATCGCCTGACGCCGGCAGAGCGGCGTTTCGCAGATGGCGAGCAGTGCGTTCAGCTTCGCCCGTTCCACCCGCTTGATCTCCGGCGCCGAGCCGCCTTCGTCGATCATCCGCCCGCGCTGGATCACGTCGGCCATCCCGTAGGTCATCCAGACCTCGGACGGCAGGCCGTCACGCCCGGCGCGCCCGGTCTCCTGATAATAGGCCTCCACGGAACCCGGCAGGTCGAGATGGGCGACATACCGCACGTTCGGCTTGTCTATTCCCATCCCGAAGGCAACCGTGGCAACGAGGCAGAGACCTTCCTCGCGCAGGAACGCATCCTGGTTTCGATCCCTCAGCGCCCGGTCCATGCCCGCATGGTAAGGCAGAGCATAGATGCCCTGCGCGTTCAGCCAGTCGGCGGTGTCCTCGACCTTCGCCCGCGAGAGGCAGTAGACGATGCCGCTCGAGCCCCTGTGCCGGCCGAGGAAGCGCAGGAGCTGCTGGCGCGGCTGGTCGCGCTCCACGATCTCGTAGGAAATATTGGGCCGGTCGAAGGAGGTGGTGAAGACCTTGGCGCCGGCCAGCTCCAGCCGCTCGACGATATCGTCACGGGTGTGCGGATCGGCGGTTGCCGTCAGTGCCATGCGCGGCACGCCGGGATATTCGGCAGCGAGCTTGCCGAGCTCGCGGTATTCGGGGCGGAAATCATGGCCCCATTGCGAGACGCAATGCGCCTCGTCGATCGCGATCAGCGAGAGCTTCACATTGCCGATCAGGTCCCGGAAGCCCGGCGTCACGATCCGTTCCGGGGTGACGTAGAGGAGGTCGAGCGTGCCGGATTGCAAGCTCTGGCGAACGTCGAGAAACTCTTCGCGGCTGAGCGAGGAATTGATCGCCGCAGCCCTGACGCCAAGCTGCCTGAGCGCTTCCACCTGGTCGCGCATCAGGGCGATCAACGGCGATACGACGAGGCCGACGCCCTCGCGGCAGAGTGCCGGGATCTGGAAGCAGAGCGACTTGCCGGCCCCGGTCGGAAACAACACCACCGCATCCTTGCCATCAATGACCTCCGCCACGACCTCTGCCTGCCTGCCGCGGAAGGCGGGATAGCCGTAGACCCGCTTCAGGACGTCGAGCGGATCGCGGATCGCTCTTTCGCTGAAGAGGGCCGCAGTGGGGTCAGGCTGGTACATGATGCGTCATCGGTCTCTGGTTAAGAAATCCTTATGCACGGTTTCAACCAGCCGTGCCAGTGTGAACGGGCGTCATATTCCGGAACGAGCCGCCATGCAGGAATGCAGCGCATGGCCAGAGATGCCTGGCCCGCCGGCCGCCGGTACAGGCTCCGCAGCGGCTGCCATTCCAAGAATGCGAATTCGTTTGAAGCGACTTCGGGGGCAACGGCGTTATCCACCGCTGCGGTGAGACCGCAACGAAGCGATGGGAGAACGAAAGCTTGGGATTCTCTATTCATGTTCTTGCCATCAGCCTTCCCCTGATGGTCGGCGGCACCGTTCCAGTCACAATGCCCGGTGTGCCCAGTCCGTCTACCGATGCCCATGCCCATGCGGCGATGAACGTGAATTTCATCGGCCGCCTGCTCAGCAGCAACAAACGCCACGGCTCGAAACCATCATCCCACCGCCGGAAACGGCCGGCGGCAGCAGTCACGCAAGGACAGGCGCCAGCCGACACTCCCGCCAATGTGCCGATACCATTGCCCAAGCCGCCGAATGAGAGCGCCGTGCCGGCTCCTTCTCCACCACCCTCCATGCCCCTCCCTGAAACGAAACCTGCTGCCGCGGAACCGGCGCCGGAGAAGCAGGAAGGCATCAAGGATCCGGCCCCGAATGTGACGGCAGTGCCTGCGGCTCCGAAAGGTGGAGCAGAGAGTGTCAAGCCCGGGCAACCGGCGGGCACGGCTGAAGAACAGCCGGAAATCGTCCACGAGGACCCCGGCGAATTGAAGCAGTGTCTTGCCGAGCTGGAACAGATCGGAGCGAAGGTCATGAAAATCGATCCCATACCGGAGGATAACGGTTGCGGGATCGAAGCCCCTGTCAAGGTGGACGAGGTTTTGCCAGGCCTTCCACTCGGTGGCGCGACCATGCGCTGCGAAACGGCGCTTGGCCTTGCGCAATGGCTGAAAAACACGGTGCAGCCGGCGCTCGCCGTTGCAAAGCCTGGGCGGAAGCTTTCGGGCCTCGTTCCCGGCACAACCTTCGCATGCCGCCTGCGCAACAATGCGGCGACGGGGATGATCTCCGAACATGCGCGTGGCAATGCCTTCGACGTCGCGGCCTTCAAGCTCGACGATGGCGAGACGATCGAGATGAAGCCGCGCGAGGAGGACCACACGATGGAAGGTGCGTTCCAGTTGGCCGCGACCGCAGGCGCCTGCCTCTACTTCACGACGGTTCTTGCACCTGGCAGCGACGCCGCCCACGAGACGCACCTGCATGTCGATGTCAAGGAGCGGGAGCACGGCTACAGGATCTGCGATTTTCAGTGAGATTTGAACCGGCTGAGGCCTCGACAACACGCATGAAGCAGATCAGGATGCCGCCCCGGAACGGTCAGCCAGCATCTCACGGATTTCAATTCATCCCATGCGCGAAACACCCATCCTTCAGTTCGGCACCAGCCGTTTTCTCCTCGCCCATGCGGATCTGTTCATTTCAGAAGCCATGGGGCAGGATGAGAGGCCGGGACCTGTCACGGTCGTGCAGACCACAGGCAATCCCGAAAGCCGCCGCCGTGTCGAGGCGCTGAACGAGGGCAAGCCTTATCCGGTCCGCATCGAGGGGCTCAGCGCCGGCAAGCCGGTGCGCGATACCCGTGAAGGCCGGGCGATCTGCCGGGCGCTTTCGGCAGCCGAGGATTGGCCAGAGGTGCGCAGGGCTGCCCTTGCCGCCCGCATCATCATCTCCAACACCGGGGACCGGGGCTACGATCCCGATCCTACCGACACTGCCGAAACCGCCCGGGACCGCAGCCGCCCGCCCGCAGGCTTTCCCGCCAAGATCGCGGCGCTCCTCCTCGAGCGGTTCGAACGCCTGCCGGAGCTGCCGGTCTCGCTCTACCCTTGCGAGCTCATCAGCCGGAACGGCGACCGGCTGAAGGACCTGGTGCGAGATCTTGCGCGCGAATGGCAGTTTCCGGAGGCCTTCTTCGCCTATCTCGACGGGAAGTGCCATTTTGCGAACAGTCTCGTCGACCGCATCGTCTCCGAGCCGCTCGACCCCATCGGGGCCGTCGCCGAACCATACGCTCTCTGGGCAATCGAACGTCAGGACGGGCTGGAGCTTCCCTGCAGCCATACCGCTATCGTCGTCACCGATGATCTCGCACGCTACGAGACGCTGAAGCTGCACGTGCTCAATCTCGGCCACACCGTTCTTGCCGATCAGTGGCTGAAACGCGGTCTCGGTGACGAAATGACGGTTCTCGAGCTGATGAACGATGCCGATTGCCGCAAGCGCCTCGAAACCGTCTGGGCAGACGAAGTCGTGCCGGCCTTTGCCGCCCGAGGACTCGAGCGCGAAGCCGTTGACTACGTCAACGACGTGCGCGAGCGGTTCTTGAACCCCTTTCTGCGCCACCGCCTCTCCGACATTGCGAAGAACCATGAGGAGAAGGTCAGGCGGCGGATCATTCCGGTTCTGGAGATGGCGGAGCACGCCCCGACAGCTCTCGATCAACCCGTCCTCCGCTCGATCGCCAACCTATCCTGACGTCCGAACGGAACGCTTGAGAAAAGAAAGAGATTACGGACCATGATCAAGGCCCTGATGATCGAAGGCGAACTGGTTTCCCGGTTCCACCTCGTGGAACCGAAGCAGCTAGGGGCCGGCGAGGTGAGGGTCGCTATCCGCCATGTCGGCCTATGCGGCAGCGACCTCAACACGTTCCGCGGCCTCAATCCACTCGTCGCGCTACCGCGCATTCCCGGGCATGAGATCGGCGGCGTGGTGCTCGAATGCGGGCCGGAAGCCGGTCCAGACCTGTCGCCGGGCGCTCGGGTCGTCGTCATGCCCTATACCAACTGCGGCACCTGCTCCTCCTGCCGCAAGGGCCGGCTGAATGCCTGCCGCTACAACCGAACGCTTGGCGTTCAGCAGGATGGCGGTCTCGCCGAGGAACTCGTGGTGCCGGCCTCGAAGCTCATCGTCAACGAGACGCTCCCGGCACGGCACCTCGCGCTGGTAGAACCGCTTTCCGTCGGTTTCCATGCCGTCGAGCGCGGCCGCATCAGTGGGGGCGACCGGGTGGTGGTGATCGGCTGCGGCATGATCGGCATGGGCGCGATCATCGGTGCGGTCGCAAAGGGTGCAGAGGTGCTCGCCATCGAACCGAGTGCCAGCAAGCGCCAGATCGCCGAAGCCTTCGGGGCCGTGCGCACTGTCGACCCATTGTCAGGGGATGCGGTCAAGGCCGTCGAGGACTGGACGGGCGGCGATGGTGCGGACGTGGTGATGGAAGCCGTCGGCCTGCCGCAGACCTTCACGCAGGCTATCGACCTCGCCTGCTATTCCGGCCGCGTCGTCTACATCGGTTATTCCAAGGCGCCCGTCAGCTACGACACCAAGTTCTTCAACCTGAAGGAACTCGACATCATGGGTTCCCGCAACGCCATGATCGGTGACTTCCGGGCCGTGATTACGACGCTGGAGACGCTGGGAGAGAAAGCCGACCTACTGATCTCGAAGGTCTTTCCCTTCGAGCAGGCGGAGGAGGCCCTGCCCTATTGGTCAGGCAATCCGGATGCGCTCAAGGTGATCATCGAAGCGTGAGCACTTTCCTGGTAAGGGGCCACTTACAGTGATCGACCACCTTCCATTCGCGCGGCTTGAAGCCAGGAAATCGAGTCAAACCTGAAAGCAAAAGCCAGCCGGGAGTGCCGGCTGGCCTTATGATTTGCCAGTGCCTGACGCAGCGCTTCGAAAAGGTGCGACGGCCTGAGACACGCTATCGCATCATGGCTGCGACATTGCCGCCATCGACGGTCAGCACGGCGCCGGTGGAGGTGCGGGCGGTGGCGAGGTGCAGCACGGCCTGTGCCACATCTGCGGCGGAGACTTCCCGGCCAAGCAGATTGCCGCGCATGTAGACCTCCGGCGTCACGCCGCGAGCGCGGGCCCGTTCTTCCACAATGGCATCCGTCATGAGACGGGTGCGGATGCGGTCGGGATTGACTGCGTTGACGGCGATGCCGTCGGCGGCGTGTTCCAGCGCATATTGGCGCATCAGCGCCATCAGCGCCGCCTTCGACGTGCCATAGGGCCCGAACTCCGCCCCCGGATTGACGGCCTGTTTGCTGACGTTGAAAACGATCGAGCCGCCCGTTCCCTGACTACGCATGATCTTCACGGCGGCACGGGCAATGTAATGATGGCTCCAGAAATTCAGGTCGAAAGCGGCCTTGAAGCTCTCGTCGGATACATCGAGCAGATTGCCCTGGAAGGCGGCGCCGGCATTGGAGATCAGGATGTCCATACCGCCGAATGTCTCCACCACGCGGGCGATCGCGGCCGTCGCCGCCTGCTCGTCCGTCAGGTCGCAGGAGATGGCGAGAGCGCCAAGGCGCTTGGCTTCCTTTTCCACGAGAGCCGCATCGACGTCGATCAGCGCGATTTCGGCGCCCTGCTCCTTCAGCAGCTCGGCGATCGCGAGGCCGAGACCCCCGGCCCCGCCGGTGATCGCTGCCACCTGCCGGGTCAGCGGCTTTTCTGCCTGTTTGGCGAGCTTGGCCTGCTCCAGCGACCAGTATTCGATGTCGAACAGGTCGGCCTCGGAGAGCGCCTCGAAGCGATCGATCCCCTCTGCGCCGCGGATCACCTCGATCGTGGCTTCCGCGACATCGGCAGAAACGCGGGCCGCCTTCTGCGTCGGACCGGCTGCGAAGACTCCGACGCCCTCGACGTAGAAGACCCGTGGCATCGGGTCGAGCATGCGCTTGCCGCCGCCGCTGCGGGCATTGTTTCGCTCGAAATAGGCGGTGTAGTCGGCAACATAGGCGGCCACCGCTTTCTTCACCGCCTCCGCCCACTGGTCGAGATTGCCGGCTGCGGGGGCCGGAAGGGCGATGCCGTAGCGCTTGATGTGAATGACATGTTCCGGCGTCGCATTGCCGCGCCGAACGAGATCGCCGGCATTCGGCGCACCGCAGAAATCCAGAATGCCGGCGTTGACGCGATGTTCGAGGATCAGTCGGCGGAAGCGGCCTTCCTCCGTCCCCGGCAGGCTGATCGCGCCACGCAGGATCGGCGCGATCTCGCTTAAGGGTGCCAGCGGGACGGTAGAGGGGACATAATGACCGAACGGCGCCGGATTGCCTTCGGCGATGCGCTTTTCCGCCCGGTCGATCGCGGCTATCATGGCTTCATAGGCTACCCGGGGATCATCCGACCAGGTGAAGATGCCGTGCTTCAGCAGGATCATGCCGGGCGCATCGGGTCTTGCGGAATAGGCTTCTAGGCAGGCCTTCGAAAGGTCGAAGCCGGGCATGACATAGGGCACGATGATCATGTCAGGGAACAGGGATAGGACGATCGCCTCGCCACCCGGCTGGTTCGTCAGCGCGACGATGGCATTGGCATGCGTATGGTCGACATGCCTGAACGGCAGGATCGCGTGCAGGATCGCTTCGACCGAGGGATTGGGGGCGGCGGGGTCGAGCAGCAGCCTCCGCTGCAGCATCACCATGTCGTCGTCGCTGAGCTTGTCGTAGTTCACCATGGCTTTCAGCGGCTCGAGCCGGAGCGCCGGAAGACCTGCCGGTTCGATCTTGCCCATGTCCCAGCCGCTGCCCTTCACGCAGAGCGCCTCCACCGGCGTGCCGTCATGATCTGCCAGCACGGTTTTGACCGACGTATTGCCGCCGCCGTGAAGCACGAGCTGCGGCACCGAGCCGAGGAGACGGGTGACATAGGTGCAAATCGCCACGTCGCGGTTGACGCCCGCCTTCTCATAACCGGAAACGACCGCTTCAAACTCTGCTTCATTCCATTTCGACTGCATGAAAACTCCCGTTCGGACGCTGCAGGCGTCTCTCATCCCAGGCCGTCCGGCAAAACCCATTCGGCCGATCAAGCTCAATATTACATTTGCCACTCTATAATAACATATGTCAACGCATCTTTGCACATGGTTGATCGCCGCCGCTTTTCGTGCCAGTCAGGGCCCTCAGGGGAAATTCGGGAAAGCTTCATGAAACGGGACGATCAGACGCCGGCGGCGCAACCCATTCCGGCGGAATTCGACGATGCCGTGGTCTGGGCCACATGGCTTTACTATGAGGACCAGCTGACCCAGAACGAGATCGCCAAGCTGCTCGGCGTCTCCCGCGCGACGATCGTCAATTACCTGCAGGAGGCACGCAAGCGCGGCATCGTGCGTATCCTCATGAATGCGGAGGTCGCGACGCGAACGGATATCTCCCGCCAGCTCGCGGCACGCTTTGGCCTCGAGCAGGCCATGGTGCTGCCGCGGCGGGACGACGATGGTCCGGCCGCAGCGCTGCAGGCACTGGGAGCCGGCGGTGCACGGCTGGTCGAACGCATGACCAAGCCGGGCGACACGATCTGCGTCTCCTGGGGTCGCACGGTTCTGGCCGTCGCCGAGGCACTTGAATTGCCCCGGCCGCTGGAAGGACTGAGCGTCGTCCAGGTCACCGGCGCCTCGACCGGGAACCGGGAGTTTTCGGCTGAATTCTGCACCGCGATCATGGCCCGCAACATGGGCGCCGTCAGCGTCAACATGGTGGCACCGGCGGTATTGAGTTCGGCGGAGCTTCGCGATGCCCTGATGGCCGAGCCGGTCTTGCGCCGCCAATTCGAACGGATCGGCAAGGCGGACCTGATCGTCTTCGGCGTCGGCGCGCTCGGACCGGACAGCACCATGCGTATTGCCGACGTCACCGACAACTCCGAAATCGACGATTACGCAGCGGAAGGGGCCGTGGCCGTGCTGATCTGCCGCTTCCTCGATGCGCGAGGCCGGCAGATCACCCGCGATTTCGACCGGCGTGTCATCGGCATCGAGCTCGACGATCTCATTCGCCTGCCGAAGCGGCTTTGCGTTGCCGGCGGCGCAAACAAGGTCAGCGCCATCAGGGCCGTTCTTGCGGGCGGCTATGCCACACATCTGGTAACCGACATGGCGACAGCCGAACAGCTCTTGCAGGACTGAGAGCCAGGGGCTGCGCGGCAGACCGCCCTGCTCTAGGCAGCTGCCTTGCGGGGCGCGCTGTTCATGAAGGCGAGCGTCTCCTCGAAGGAGCGGATTCCGGCGTCGGAACCGAGCCCCGTGGCGACCAGAGCAGCACTCGCCTGCGCGAAGTTGAGCGCAGTTCTCAGATCCATCCTGTGGTGCAGAGCCGTGATATAGCCAGCATCGAATGCAACGCCCCATCCTCTCTTAGCCACGACCGCCATCTCCAATTCCCGCTCCTGCATCACCAGACCGTCCGCACCCATGAAGCAGACACCGTCGCCGCCGAGTGTGAAGACGCAGTTCTTCACCCCGCGATCGAGGAAGAAGCGGCCAGCGCCTTCCACGTCGCTTGCCCCGGAGATCTGCCGCGCCTCCTCGATCGATGGCATGAAGTAATCGATGAAGGGCAGAAGCGGTTCGATCAGCTTGAACGTGCCCTCATTGGCGCCGAGAAGATCGAAGGTCGTGATGCGCCCGCGCTGCTTGGCAGCGGCGAGGAGCTTGCGGCTCGGCTCGCCATCCAGGCGCGCAAGCAGGCCGGTTCCACCGAGATGGACGATCGGCGCGGCAAGAACCGCGTCGAGGCTTTCCTCCGGCACGTCGAAATGGTCGGAAGCGCCGCGCGCATGCAAAGCCGGCCGGTCGCCGTTGCGCCGAATGTTGAGGATGGTCGCCGAAGTCGGCACGCCCTTGAGG
>CAMFHT010000046.1 GCA_945952245.1 uncultured Rhizobium sp.
CCATGACGAGACGACCGCGCCGGAACCACAGCCCGGCTTTCAAGGCAAAGGTGGCGCTTGCTGCCGTCCGAGGCGAGCAGACGTTGGTGGAGTTGGCCTGTCCGTCGGTGAATGATAAGTTCCATAAGACATATTATGGAACTATTCGTAGCGATAGAAACTGTCGAAAGGCATGAATCTCAATATGCTTTCACCTACATTAACAAGAATTCACTTATGGCGAGAGCGCGGTTGGGTTAGCAGGACGTTGTCCTCCCAAGATGCAAGGAAATTGGTCATGACTTCGACTCTCTCCCGCTACGCAACGCCGGCCATTACCGGCCTCTTCATTGTTTCCCTCATCTCGGGCATCGCCCTGTTCTTTCATATCGGCAATGCCGTGTTTCACGGCATGCATGAATGGCTGAGCATGGTGCTGATCCTGCCGTTCGTTCTGCATCTGTGGAAGAACTGGCGATCTTTTGCAAATTACTTCAAGCGCTTGCCTATGGTGGCGATGCTGGTCGCCTCCCTCCTTGCGGCGCTCGCCTTTGCCTTTCAGCCGTCGAGCGGAGGCCGGAGCGGTCCGCCGCAGTTCGCGCTAGCCAATACCGTGCTTGCCCATACGCCAGCAGACGTCGCGCCGGCCCTCGGTCTCGATGAAGCGGGTCTTACCTCCAAGCTGAAGGCCGCGGGATTTGCCGTTGCCGACAAGCCGGCAAGCCTCAGCGAGATTGCCAAGGTCTCCGGCAAGACGGACATGGAGCTGATCGCTGCGCTCAATGCGCGGTGAGCTAGTATGCAGCCGCTAGCGCCAGCGGATCCACGCCGATAAGCATGGCGTGCAGGCCCGCCAGAAGAACGAAGGTGATGGCCGCAGTCATTGCGGCCGCCACGGCCAGTGGCCGGTCGAGGCGAGGCTTCGCTGATCCGGAGATCCAGGAAACAAACGGCCAGATCGATGTGCCTCTCGCCATTGGCTCGAATGTCGCGCCAAGCCGCCTTCGGGCGCGGCTTTCCTGCATGGCTACTCCTCCGAGACTGAAGAGACCGAAAATTCCGAACAGGATCAGCGAGCGCAGATCGCCGTTGGGCACGATGTGGCCGAACGCCCAGAGCGCGAAGCCCATGGGGACGGGGTGGCGTGTGATCGAGACGATGGCGCCCCGCTTTTCCGTCTGGCGTCGTAGCGTCACCGAGAACGGGTTGGCGCTGATCAGGCCGCCGAGGACGAGAAACAGGCCGAGCGGTGCCGAGATCAACGTTACCCAAGCTTGCCAGCGGGCCGCAACCCAGAGCGGGACATAGTCGAGCTGGAAGGCCGACCAGAAGACCAGGACCAGCACCGCTGTCGAGGCGATCGAATAGAGCGTGAAATAGATACCCCGACCCAGCCATGCGATCAGCCGCGTACGAATCGCCGGAATGGCCGGCACGCTGTGGAGCGTAATGAACAACGCAAGGCTGGCCAGAAGCAGAGGCACCGCTCACCCCTCCCCTTACTGTGTCAGGAACAGGCTCGTCGCGATGACGAGCGAGGAGAAGACGGCGAGTGCAACGCCCGTGCGCTGAAGCACGCCCATCCGATAAAGCGCGATCGCAAAGCCGATGATGATGGGGGTTGCGAGCGTCAGCCCGGTTTGCGCATCGCTCATGATTTCTTCCTCAAGCCCTGATGTTCGAGGCTTTCCCTTCGCGCGTTTGGGGTGTTCCGTCTTTGCGGCATCGCAAATTCCGCATGCGGATCTGCTGCCGTCATTTTCTTTGCCAAAGCGCAAAGAGCAATTTTTCCATGAATTTAAAAGCGTCCTTACCGCGGCACGCCCGGCCTCCGATGGCGGCGTGCAGCGATCCGAAATCTGGATAAGGAACCCGAGGGATGGCAGAGCGCCTCACCAAGACAGGGGCCCGGAACGTCTTTTACGGCGGGTCGGTGTTCTTCTTCACAATCTTCGTGGGGCTCACGGCCCACAGTCACTACTACATGAAAACGGTTTCGACCGACGAGAAGACGCTGACCGAAAGCGTCGTGCGCGGCAAGAAGGTGTGGGAGCGCAATTCCTGCATCAACTGCCACACGCTGCTGGGCGAAGGCGCTTATTTCGCACCAGAGCTCGGCAATGTCTGGAAGCGCTGGGGCGGCGACCAGGATCCGGAAGGCGCGCGGGACATGCTGAAGGCCTGGATGGCCGCGCAGCCCTCTGGCATCGAGGGCCGGCGGCAGATGCCGCAGTTTAACCTCACCGACCAGGAGGTGCACGACCTCGCGGATTTCCTCGAATGGGCCTCGAAGATCAAGACGCAGAACTGGCCGCCGAACGACGCCGGCTGATTGGCGCGACATCAAGGGATTACGACAATGAAATATCAGACCCAAAAGGTCGCGATGCTCTATTTCTACGGAGCAATCGGCCTCTTCCTCGCGCAGATCCTCTTCGGAGTTCTTGCTGCCACCATCTACGTGCTGCCCAATACCTTCTCGGTGGTGCTGCCCTTCAACATCGTGCGCATGGTGCATACGAATGCGCTGGTCGTCTGGCTACTCATGGGCTTCATGGGCTCCACCTACTACCTGCTGCCGGAGGAGGCTGAGACGGAGCTCTTCAGCCCGAAACTCGCCATCCTGCAGTTCTGGATGTTCCTGATCGCCGCCGCGGTTGCCGTGGTCGGCTATCTATTCCACATCCATGAAGGCCGCGAATTCCTGGAGCAACCCTTCATCATCAAGGTCGGCATCGTCGTCGTGGCGCTGATGTTCCTGTTCAACATCACGCTGACGGTGCTGAAGGGCCGCAAGACCACGGTCACCAACATCCTGCTCTTCGGGCTCTGGGGCCTGGCCGTCTTCTTCCTCTTCGCCTTCTACAATCCCGCGAACCTCGCGCTCGACAAGATGTACTGGTGGTACGTCATCCATCTCTGGGTCGAGGGCGTGTGGGAGCTCATCCTCGCATCGATCCTCGCTTTCCTGATGATCAAGCTCAACGGCGTCGACCGCGAAGTGGTGGAGAAGTGGCTCTATGTCATCATCGGGCTCGCTCTCTTCTCCGGTATTCTCGGCACCGGCCATCATTATTACTGGATCGGCGCCCCCGGCTACTGGCAGTGGATCGGCTCGCTCTTTTCGACGCTTGAAATCGCACCCTTCTTCAGTATGGTCGCCTTCTCCTTCGTGATGACCAAGAAGGCCGGCCGCAAGCATCCGAACCAGGCCGCACTCCTCTGGTCGCTTGCCTGCTCCGTCATGGCCTTCTTCGGCGCCGGCATCTGGGGTTTCCTCAACACGCTCGCCCCCGTCAACTACTACACCCACGGCACGCAGCTTACCGCCGCCCATGGCCACCTCGCCTTCTTCGGCGCCTATGTGATGATCAATCTCGCCATGATGGCCTATGCTGTCCCGGAACTCCTGAACCGCATGCCGACGCATCAGACCCTTTCCAAGGCGGCCTGCTGGATCATGTGCATCGCCATGTCCGTGATGACGCTGTCGCTGACCTTCGCCGGCATCAAGCAGGTGGAATTGCAACGCATTGCCGGCGAGAGCTTCATGGATACCCAGGACCAGCTCGCTCTGTTCTACTGGATCCGCTTCGGCACCGGCTTCTTCGTCCTAGTCGCCGCGCTGATGTTCATCGGTTCGCTGTTCCTGCCGAAGCGCCGTGCTGCCGTGGTGGCTCAGGTGGTGGCGCAGCCGGCGGGGTGATTTCGGCTTCACTGGAAAAGCCTGCCGCGTAAGCGTCGCCCTCTCAACCCAAGCCCCTCTCTCCGTTGCAGAGTGGGGCTTGGGGCAGGAAGGTGAAAGGGCCCTTGTTCCACCCATCCTTCACTTTCGCACACTCAATCCTCCTCCACAGGAACCCCTTGCCATGACCCTCCACATCAACAACCTCAAGAGCATCGACATTCCCGCTTACAGCGCAGCCGGAAATGAATGCGCACTTTTCGAAACCGCCTATGCGCGCCGGCTGCCCTTGCTGCTGAAAGGGCCGACAGGCTGCGGGAAGACGCGGTTCGTGAGCCATATGGCAGCACGGCTCGGGCTGCCGCTGACTACGGTTTCCTGTCATGACGACCTGACCGCCGCCGATCTCACAGGACGCTTCCTGCTCAAGGGTGGCGACACGGTGTGGACTGACGGGCCGCTTACCCGCGCCGTCAGGCAGGGCGGCATTTGCTATCTCGACGAGGTGGTGGAGGCCCGCAAGGACGTGGCCGTGGTTCTGCATCCGCTGACCGACGATCGCCGCATCCTGCCGCTGGAACGGACCGGCGAGGAGCTGGAAGCACCGCCAAGCTTCATGCTCGTCGTCTCCTACAATCCCGGCTATCAGAACCTGCTCAAGGCGCTGAAGCCCTCGACCCGGCAGCGCTTCGTCGCCATCGAGTTTTCCTTCCTGCCGAAGGACGAAGAGATCGCCGTCATCTCCCGCGAAAGCGGCTTACCCGAAACGGACGTTGCAACGCTCGTCGCGCTCGCGCACCGCTTCAGGGCATTGAAGGGGCAGGATATCGAGGAAGGCGTCTCGACGCGCCTGCTGGTGTATTGCGCCTCGCTGATCGCCGCTGGTCTCGACCGCCGCGAAGCGATCCGCGCCGCAATGATCGAACCGCTGACTGATGAACCGGACGTGCGCCTCGCGCTCACAGAAACCGCACGCGCCATCATCGGCTGACCGGCAGGAGGAACTGATGCTGGACTTTCTGGAGCTAGAGGAAACCGTTGGCCGCGCCTGGCATCGCCTGGCCGGCGATACGAGCAGTTTTCCGCGCCATCCCGAAGCTGCCGTGGAACTCGCCGGTGTGCGGCCCATGCTCGGTCCCTTCTTTCGGGCTCTCGGCGGCGAACGGGCGGTGCAGATCGCGCCTTCCCGCGCTCGCAGCTCCAGCCATCGTTTGCGCCTTCGGCAATATATCGGGCTCGGCGAGGAACGCATCGAGGAGATCGCTCGCGATCACCAGAGCCTGCTCCTGCCGGCCAGGATCGATTTCTTCGCCGATCGCGACCTGAACCGCGACCTCTACCTCTGGCTCGCCGCCTTCATGGCTCTGATGCCGCGAACGGTGGAAGTGGCTGGTATCGATCCTCTTCAGGCGGATCTTGCGCATATTGCCCGCTCGACCGCGACGGCAGACCATGTGCTCAAACTCTATCCGGGGTTCCGACCCCTCTACCGCCGCCTTGCCGAAGCCGTGGCAGTGAGCCGGCACAGCGGTTCGCTGCCCCGTGCGGAACAGGCTGTCGAGCATCGGATTCAGCAGGCCCTTGCATTCGCGGCGGGGCATGCGGAGGACCGTGATCTCAGCGGCTGTCCCACGCAGGCGCCGCGGGGCTATCTGCCGGCGCTTCCCGTGCCGCTCTGGCCGCGCTTTTCTGCCCGTGCCGAAACGGCACCGCGGCTTGCGGAGGATATGCCTGTTGCGGGTGCCGGAACAGGCGAAGATGGCGGACGCAAGGTCGCCGTCCGGGAGGATCCGGAACGTGGGCGCAGCGACCGCAGCCCCTTCGTGCTCAACCGGTTCGAGAAGATCCTGTCGCTTTCGGAAATGCTTTCGGTCGACAGGCCGGCGGACGACAGCGACGACGACAATGCCAGGACTGCCGATGATCTCGAGGACATGACGCTCGGCGAGCGGCGGGGCAAGCCTGCCTCCCGCTTCCGCTTCGCTCTTGACCTGCCGCCGGAGGCGTTGAGCGGGGGCATGCTGGCCACCGAGATCCGCTATCCGGAATGGGACTACCGCCGGCAGACCTATCTGGAGGGGCAGGTCGCCGTTGTTACCGGAAGCCGCCCCCTGGAGGCCGATGCCGTGCCTGCCGGCCCTGATACCGAGGCGCTCATTCGGCGCGTACGCCGCCAGTTCGAGACGCTCCGGCCTCGCAACCAGCTCATGCGGGCGCAGCTCGATGGCGCCGAGCTCGATATCGACCAGGTCGTGCGCCGAAGCGCCGATCTTCTGGCCGGCAGCGAGGGCACGGACCGCATCCACATGCACAGCCGCCCGCGCGAGCACGATCTCGCCGTAACGCTTCTGACCGATGTCTCCCTCTCGACCGATGCCTGGATCGACAATCGCCGCATCATCGACGTGGAGAAGGAGGCGCTGCTGGTACTGGCGCACGGGCTTTCAGCCTGCGGTGATCGCTACTCGATCCAGTCCTTTACTTCCCGCCGCCGCGACTGGGTGCGCGTTGAGACACTCAAGGGCTTCGATGACCGCCTGGACGAGCGGGTCGAGGCACGCATCGCCGGTCTCAAACCCGGCTACTACACGCGTATCGGCGCTGCCGTCCGGCATGCGGCGGAGGGGCTGAAGGCGCAGCCGAACAGCCGCAAGCTGCTGCTTGTGCTGACGGACGGCAAGCCCAACGACCTGGATTATTATGAAGGGCGCTATGCGCTTGAAGACACGCGGAAGGCCGTTGCCGAGGCGCGCCGGGAAGGGATAGCTGTCTTCGCAGTCACGGTCGACCGGAATGCCGAGGGCTATCTCCCCTCGCTTTTCGGCCGGCACGGATTTGCCATGGTGGCCTCGCTGGCGCGCCTGCCGAAGGCGCTGCCCGCCATCTACCGCAGTATCACCGGCTGAATATCGCCGCAGTTTGCGCGGCGGCAAAGTATTTGCCTACGCCTTTCTTATCCTCACAACCGGTACCCGTCCGTATTGCCGCTGCGGCGGGGGCCGTTTCATCTGAGCGGTAGGTGAGGACATCAGACCATGACTGCTACCCATTCCCACGCCGCACCGGCGCTTTCGCCCTTTCCGGATCTCGACTTGCGCATGCTGCCACCACCCGAGCGGCATGCGCGGATCTTCCACATGCTCGGCATGCTGGAAGGGGGCGAGCATCTGGTGCTGATCAACGATCACGACCCGCTGCCGTTGCACAGTCAACTGGAATGGGTTCAACCCGGCGTGTTTTCATGGGATTATGTCATCAAAGGACCGTCCGAATGGCGCGTGCGAATCGGACGCCGGGCCGAGGCAGGCTGCAATTGCAGCTGCGGCGGCCACTGAAGACGTGAAGGGACCGACCCATGCCGATTGAACCGCTCGTTCTCGATGTCCGACCCGTGATCGGCGCTGGCGGCCATCCGATGGAGGCCATCATGGCGACGGTCGGCCGGCTGGTGCCGGGCCAGGCTTTCCGCCTGATTGCGCCTTTCCGCCCCGAGCCGCTCTTCCGCATGCTCGAGCAGAAGGGCTTCGATGCCCACCCCTTCGATCAGCCGAACGGAGATTGCGAGGTGTTGTTCACGCCACGCGAAGCAGCGCCTGTGGAGGAGGATGCCGGCATCCCCTCCCCTCTCGCCTGGCCTGATCCGGAACGGCATTTCGATCTCACGGAACTCGACCAGACGTCTGCCACGGACCGTGCGCTCGCCGCTCTCGACGGCATGGGAGAAGGCGCCGTGCTTTTCGCCCTCTTCGCGCGAGAGCCAGATTACCTCTACTCCGCCCTCACCCGCCGCAACCATCGCTGGGTTGGCAATTTCGACGGGAGCGGTGAAACATACAGGATGTTGATCAGGCGAGGGTGAGGTGCACCGGCGCAAGGCTTTACCGTGCGGGCCCTCATCCGACTGACGCCACCTTCCCCCGGCGGGGAGAAGGGATCTGTGGCCGGCACCTCAACTCTCACCCCCTGGCGGGAAGAGGATGCCGGCAGGCAGGGAAGAGTCGACCTGGCACGAGGCTCAGGGCCTTGCAGCCCGGGCGCCGGCGGATCCACCACCAACGCCAGAGCTGTTTTCTCCTTACCCCCCGATCGCGCCACGCCGCGTGCGCGCCAGCATCGGAAAATGCTCGACCCCGAAGAGAACGAAGGCAGCTGCGAAGCACGTGCCGGCGGCATAGAGCAGCGGCATCTGCCAGTCTGCAAGTATGTCCGCGAGCGGGCGGAGGATGGCGGCGATGAACAGCAGGACGTAGGAGAGCCGGGTGATGCGCGAGGCCGTGAGCGCGCGTCCGGTGTGACCGCGGGTCGCGCGCGTCATGACGGAGAGCATCATGGTCGAGATCGCGCCGATGGTCAGCACATGCAGGACAGTTGTCTCGTCCAGCCGACCTTCTGCCCCGAGCGCGATCGCGGCAAATCCGGCAGCGACGAAGAGATAGGACGCGTGCAGCACGAAGAGCAGCTTCTCGCGCCAGACGGCGATCCCCTTCCAGCGCATCAGCCGGATGACATGGATGCCGGTGGCGAGCGTTGCGAGCAGCGAAGTGCCGATAAATTCCGGATCATAGGTCCAGGAGATCAGCGCCGCAGCGCCGAGGAGGATGGCGAGCGCGTCGAACCGCCCGAACGGCGCCGGAGCATCGGTGCGTCCGAGCTTTGCCATGAAGTTGCGGGTGAAGCTCGGTACGATGCGCCCGCCGATGATCATGACCAGCAGAGTATAGGCCGAGATTGACAGCCGGATCGCCGTGCCGGGGTGATCGCCAGTATACATGGCCCAGTGGAAATCGAGGTTGGCAAGCGAAAGCGCCGCCATGCCCGCAAGGATTTTCAGGTCCTTCCACTTCTTCCCGGCCACGATCTCTGCGGCTGCGATCACCAGCATCAGCGGCAGGAAGGCACTGTCGATCATGATCGAGGGCAGGAGGCCGAGACGATCCGGGTCCAGCATGACGAGCCGGCCAGCAATCCAGACGGTGAAGAGCAGCATCAGCGGCAGGCCTGAAACCGGCAGGCGTCCGGTCCAGTTCGGGATTGCCGTCAGCAGGAAGCCGGTGAGGATCGCCGAGCCGAAGCCGAACAGCATTTCATGGGCATGCCAGTGGCTTGAAGCGTAGCTGCCGCCGGGTTCGACGATGGAAGCGAGCGTCGCCAGCCAGAGGCCCATGGCAAGCGCCGCAAAGAGGCCGCCGCCCAGGAAAAAGGGCCGGAAGCCATATGAAAAGAGAACGGGACCCGTCTTCTTCAGACCGCGCGGCTGTGGCGTGCGCTTTTCGGCACCGCCTTCCATTTTCAGTTTGAGGGATGAGAGAGGGCACATCGGCAAGGGCTCCTTTCGAAGAGACCGGCCCGTAAGCCGGGCCATTGCATCCCTCGTAAACCAGCCCCCTCCCCTCTTCTTTGTGCGGGCGCAAGCACGCGCTCAGGGACGGCGATGCTTGCCCTGCAGCGGCGTTTCCCACGAATTCGGCGGAATTTGTTCTGCCGCAAAGAGAGGTTTTTCGAGTGCGCTAGAAACGCTTCAGACAAAACGAAGACAAGGAAAGGGGACATCGTCATGTCCGACTTCATGAGCATTACCCGCCGTTCCATGCTGGCCGGCGCAGCACTTGCCGGAGCCGTTGCGCCCGTGATGGCTACCGCACGCGAGGCTGCCGCTGCTGCAAAGCCCGCCAGGCCGGTCGACATCGCGAGCCTGCCGCGCCAGAAGATCGAGCTTGCGACCCCGCCGCACGTCCACACGCACACCCAGAAGGCCGAGGGTGGGCCGAAGATCTGGGAAGTCTCGCTGACCATCCAGGAAAAGAAGATGGTCATTGACGACAAGGGCACCGAGATCAACGCGATGACCTTCAACGGCTCGGTTCCTGGCCCGCTGATCGTGGTGCACCAGGACGATTATGTCGAGCTGACGCTCAACAATCCCGAAACCAATACGCTGCAGCACAACATCGACTTCCATGCCGCGACCGGTGCTCTCGGCGGTGGTGCGCTGACGGTGGTGAACCCTGGCGAAAAGGCCGTGCTGCGCTTCAAGGCAACCCGCGCCGGCGTCTTCGTCTACCATTGCGCACCTCCCGGAATGGCGCCGTGGCACGTCACCTCTGGCATGAATGGCGCGATCATGGTGCTGCCGCGCGACGGCCTGAAGGACGCCAAGGGCAACGAGCTGACCTATGACAAGATCTACTATGTGGGCGAACAGGACTTCTATGTGCCGCGCGACGAGAACGGCAACTTCAAGAAGTACGAAAGCTCCGGCGATGCCTATGATGACCAGCTGAAGGTCATGCGGACCCTCACCCCAACCCATATCGTCTTCAATGGCGGGGTCGGCGCGCTGACCGGCGAGAATGCCATGAAGGCCGAAGTGGGTGACCGGGTGCTGATCGTGCATTCGCAGGCGAACCGTGACACCCGCCCGCACCTGATTGGTGGCCATGGCGACTACGTCTGGGCGAACGGCAAGTTCAACAATGCGCCGGATGTGGATCAGGAAACCTGGTTCATCCCAGGCGGTGCTGCGGGGGCGGCCTACTACACCTTCCGCCAGCCTGGGGTCTACGCCTATGTCAACCACAACCTGATCGAGGCTTTCGAGCTCGGCGCCGCTGCACATTTCAAGGTTACCGGCGAGTGGAACAATGACCTGATGACCGCGGTCGTCTCGCCGAACAACACCTGATCCCCCAGCGACGCCCGTTTCCTCCGGGCGTCCTCGCCGGGGCGGCACGTTATCGCCCCGGCGTCTCTGTTCGAAAGGATGCCCGTCATGGCCATGATCACCCACCAGCCGCAATCACCTGGCGCCGCCTCGCTGGCGCTACCGGCGGCCCTGCTTGCCGTTCTGGCCGGCGTGCTCTGCCTTCAGACCGGGATCCTGGCCCCTGCCCCGGCGGACGGTTCGAACTTCATGCCTCCCATGGTGACGGTGCCTGCCGGAAGCTTCGAGCACCGGCTGGATGGCGAGTACTTCAAGAACGGCTTTGCGGTGGATGCGCCGAAGGTGATGATCCGCATGCCGCATTCGCTCGACATCATGAAATACCAGGTGACGGCTTCGGACTACGATCAATGTGTCAAAGACTTCGCCTGCCGCCCGCGCGAGCCGGGCTACAAGGCAGACGTCGTCGCCGGTGACGCAATCCCCGCAACGGGCGTGAGCTTCGAGGATGCCGAGACCTATGCGGCCTGGCTTTCGAAGCACGCCGGCGAAACATTTACCCTGCCAACGGATACGGAATGGGCTTACGCCGCCGGCAATGCCTTCGTGGACGACGCGCTCGGCATCGATCCCGACAGCAAGAACCCTGCGCTCCGCTGGCTTGCCGACTACAACCGCGAGACAGCCCGCAAGGCTTCTCGCGACCCCGCACCGAAGGCGCTCGGCAGTTTCGGCGTCAACAACAAAGGACTTGCCGACATATCCGGGAATGTCTGGGAGTGGACGACGACCTGCCAGCGGCGGGTCGAGTTAGGGGCGTCCTCCGGAAAGGCCGTGGATACGGCGTGCGGCATCTATGTTGTCGAGGGCAAGCATCGCTCGCCGATGAGTTCCTTCGTGCGTGATCCGAAGACCGGCGGCTGCTCGGTCGGCGCGCCGCCCGACAATCTCGGCTTTCGTCTCGTCCGGCGGCCTGGCTGGGCCGAGCGGCTGAGACAAGCAATCGGGCTTTGACCTAGAGGCGCCGTGAATTTCCGCACTGGCTGAAGAAACTCCCGGCTACGGGGTTTTCCTAGCTTGATCCCCGGTATAGCTATGCGAGAAATCAGCATCGTGATTTTTCGCGGGAAGTGTCCCCAGGGACGAGCCGCGCGAGACAGAAAGCCGGGCCCGTGCGCATCGACCGCAGTATCGTCAAGCCGCTGCCGCTCTTCTCGAAGATGAGCGATGGCGAGATCGACCAGATCCTCTCTCATGCGACGTCCAGCCGGGCCGCGCAGGGCGATACCGTGTTCGTTCAGGGCACGCCAGCCAACCATTTTTTCCTTTTGCTGAATGGCCGTTTGAAGGTGACGCAGGTCACGCCGGACGGTCAGCAGATCATCGTCCGGGTCGTCCATCCTGGCGATCTCTTCGGTTTCGCCAAGGCGCTGCAGCGGCTGGATTATCCGGGCACTGCGTTTGCCGCCGCCGAGAGCCTCTATCTCGCCTGGCCGACTTCGCTCTGGTCGTTCTTCGTGGAGCAGAATCCGGTTCTTGCGGTCTCCGCCTTGCAGACGATCGGTAACCGCCTCGAGGAAGCCCATACCCGCATTCGCGAGATGTCGACGCAGGAAGTGGAGCGGCGCGTCGCGCACGCGGTGCTGCGGCTCGCGGAAAAGGCCGGCAGGGCCGAAGATGGCGGTATCCGCATCGACTTCCAGATTTCGCGGCAGGACATTGCCGAGATGACGGGAACCACGCTCCACACTGTTTCTCGTCTCCTCAGCGCCTGGGAAGGCAAGGGTCTCGTTGAGGGTGGCCGGCAGAAACTGCTTGTCAGGGATCTGAAGCGCCTGTCCAGGCTCGCCGAAGGCGAGAAATAACTCCCTATATTTCGTCGGTTCTATTTGACGCAGCGCAAAGTGCGAGTTTGCGGGTCCGCTATTTCTCTCCTCACGCCAACGGCAAGACGCCGTGACGCATGATCAAGGAGTAAATCAGATGATCCGCCTGTCCCACGCCGTTCTCGGCGCTGCCTTTGCCCTTTCGCTTGTCGCCGGTGCGGCGTCTGCTGCCGATTTCGAAGTTCACATGCTCAACAAGGGCAAGGACGGCTCCATGGTATTCGAGCCGGCGCTGACCAAGGTGCAGGCGGGTGACAGCGTTACCTTCGTCCCCACCGACAAGGGCCACAATGTCGAGGCGATCAAGGACATGATCCCCGCTGGCGCCGAAGCCTTCAAGGGCAAGATGAACGAGACCTACAAGGTTACCTTCACCGTTCCCGGTGCCTATGCCGTCAAATGCACGCCGCATGTGGGCATGGGCATGGTGGGCCTCGTCGTCGTCGG
The DNA here is from genome assembly GCA_945952245.1 of uncultured Rhizobium sp. Lineage (GTDB taxonomy): Bacteria > Pseudomonadota > Alphaproteobacteria > Rhizobiales > Rhizobiaceae > Gellertiella. The sequence goes on from CAMFHT010000046.1 coordinate 12,659, forward strand.
CGACAAGCCGGCAAATCTCGATGCCATCAAGAATGGCAAGCTGCCGAAGAAGGCCCATGAGCGGCTAGAGGCAGCCATCGCCGGCCTCGGCCAGTAAACCAGAAAGCATCGAGCGCGCGGCGGGGCATGTCCCCGCCGCTTCCCTTTCCGTCTCCTGGTTGGAAATTCCATGAAACATGTATCGATTGCTGGAAAATTCCTCGTCATCCTCGGCCTGTTCGGCCTCTTCGTGCTGGCCACGGCCATTTATTCCGGCCTGGAGATGATCCGGATCGAGGCGAGCTATCGCGGCCTGATCGATGGGCGCATCACTGCCGCCTCGCAACTCGCCAGCGCAAACCGCATGCTGCAGGCAAGCCGCGCCGCCATCGGCGAGGCAATGTTGGCCCGCTCCTCAAGCGACAAGCAGGCTGCCGCCGACGAGATCGCCTTCGCCCGCAAGCGGCTGGAGGTCACCTTTGGCGATTCGGTAAAGGCCTTGCCTGACGATCCCGCCCTGACAGCGCTCCGCGTCCGGGCGCTCTCCCTGCTCGACCAGTCCTGCCTGCCCGTCTTCGGGCTCAGCCTCCAGGCCGCCAATGAGGCCGAGCTCCAGTCGGCGCGCGATATCTATTCGAGCGACTGCCGCCCTGGGATCGCGGCTCTCAGCAAGGATCTGACGGACAAGCGCGCGGCTATCTACGATGCGGCCAAGGCGGAAAGCGTGCTGATGGAGGCACAGACGACGCGGTCTGCCCGTGAAACGGGTATGGCCGTCATCCTCGGGCTGATCTGCGTGCTGATCGGCGGCTACACGACCGTGAGGGCCTGGGTGGTCCGGCCGGTGCTCCGCCTGAACACCGCCATGCTCTCGCTCGCGAATGGCAATCTCGATACGACCGTGGAAGGTGACGAGCGGCGCGACGAGCTGGGAGGCATGGCCCGCGCGCTCGGCATTTTCCGCGCCAATGCCCGCAAGGCACTGGCGGATGAGCAGATGGCCACAAACGAGCGTCAGGCATCAGCCGCCGCCCGCGAGACGGAGCGGCTTTCCGCCTTGCAGCGGGCGGATCAACTGGCGATTGCGGCGAGTGCTCTGGCTCAAGGTCTTTCCCGCCTTTCCGCAGGCGATCTTGCGGTGCATATCGAAACGTTCTTCTCGGATGATCTCGAAAGTCTGAGAGGGGATTTCAACGCCTGCGCCGCGCGATTGTCCGAAACCATTGGAATCGTGGCGAACACCTCCGGCTCCATCGACAGCGGCAGCCGGGAAATCGCTGCCAATTCCGATGATCTCGCCCGCTGTACCGCAGAGCAGGCCGCGGCCCTCGAACAGACCGCGGCGGCGCTCGACGAAATCACCGCCAATGTCGCGAGTTCCTCGAAGCGCGCGGCGGAAGCACAGGCTGTGGCGGGTGCGGCGAATGCCAGCGCCGCCGTCGCGGAAGACGTCGTCAACCGCACCGTCGAGGCCATGCGCCGGATCGACAAGTCGTCGACGGAGATTGCCAGCATCATCGGGGTGATCGACGAGATCGCCTTCCAGACCAATCTCCTGGCGCTCAATGCCGGGGTCGAAGCGGCGCGTGCCGGCGAAGCCGGAAAGGGCTTCGCGGTGGTGGCGCAGGAGGTGCGCGAGCTTGCCCAGCGCTCCGCGACCGCTGCACGAGAGATCAAGTCGCTTATCCATCTCGCGAGCGCGGACGTCCAGAACGGCGTGAAGCTCGTTGGCGAAACCGGCGAAGCACTGCGGCAGATCGAAGGTCATATCGTCTCGATCCATGGCCACATGACTGCCATCGCGACCGCCTCTTCCGAACAATCGGTTGGGCTTCGCGAAATAAACCGCGCCGTTAATCAGATGGATCAGGTGACCCAGCAGAATGCGGCCATGGTCGAAGAGAGCAATGCGGCGCTTTCCGTGCTCAGCGGTGAGACGGGACGACTGAGGGCGCTCGTCGCTGCCTTCCGGCTGGAAGGGCAGGCTTCACGGAGGCAGGCCGCATGATCGATCCGATCAGGTGTCCGTCTCTAGTGCTCCGCGCATACGGCGGAGGATCACGTTTCGAGCCCTGCGGTCGCCGGCACTGACGAGCTTCTGCTGGAGATCGAGGATGAGTTCCTGCGCGTCGTTGTGCCAGTCCGGCTGTCCAGAGGATGCGGGATCGATGCGTGGTGCCTGGCGTCGCTGCCAAGCAGCACATCGTCTCGGCGCTGATGCAGGGCCCGGAAGAGGCCTATGCACTCGGCGAAGAGATCGCCAAGGTCATCTGGGCCCCCGTCATGCGCTCGCACCGCGTTACGGTCGAGCAGATGGCTGTGCTGGAACCGCGCCTTTCCGAGACTGTCTGCGCCTCACTGCTGGTCGTCATGCGCGAAGCCATGGATGAGGTGGTCAAGAAAGGCGTTCCGAAGGAAGCTGCCCGCGACTTCCTGCTCGGCCACATGAACGTTCTTAGCGCGGTGATCTTCGAGGAAACGCCCGGCGTCTTCTCCGATGCCTGCAACAAGGCGATCGAATTCGGCAAGCCAGTGCTGATGCGCGACGACTGGAAGCGAGTCTTCGACTGGGATGAAATTACCGACAGTATCCGCCGGATCACCTGATCCCGTCACATCGAAAAAGGAGGGAGCGGCTTTCGGGCCGCTCTTCTCGTTTCAGCCGGCAAGTGTCGCCTTGGCCGCTGCCAGTACCAATACGAAGGCAATCCACCCGTAGAGCGGATAGGCGAAAGCCGTGCGGCGGGTTCGCAGCCCGATGAAATCCATGACAATCAGTCGCGACTTCAGTGCGCCGAGCGCCAGCACGAGCCCGAGTGCGGGCAGGGGCAGGGCGCCGACCTTCCACTGGGCGGCAAGAAGTGCGCCCACGATACCCATCGTGATCACAATGGTGGCGCTGGCAAAGAGCGAAGGTGTCGTTTTCATCGTCGTCAGCTCAGGTAGATGATGGGGAAGATGGCAAGCCAGACCAGATCGGTGACATGCCAGAGGATCACGGCCAGCGCTGCCCCGGACCGCCCGGGCCTCCAGGCAAACCAGAGAAGCAGCCCTGAGAGAAAGACCACGTGCGCAAGGTGAAAACCCGTCGTCAGCGTGTAGAGTTGCCAGAACACTTCAGAGCCGCCGCGGGCTGCGACCTGCCATTCTCCCGCATATTCGAAGAGCTTGAGGAGGATGAAGACGAGGCCGAGCAGACCTGCTGCCAGGAAATGGATGCGCCTGAAGAACCGGCTGCGCTCAGGCAAAACGGCCTGCGCCGCCTGCCAGCCGCTGAGCAGCAGGACAACCGTGTTGAAACCGGCGATGCGGGAGGCAAGCAAGGCCTTGCCGGCCGCAAATCCCGCGGGATTACGAAGGCCCTGCAGCATGAAGCCAAAGAGCAGGGCCCCGAACACGGCGAGCTCTGCCCAGACCAGCAGCCACATGAGGATGTTACCTTCCTCCTGATGCAGATCCTCGGCGGTATCATGAAAAGACATGTCGCACTCCTATGACTGACGAAGCCATAGCGCGGTCCTGCATGGCCCACTTTGTCGAAACGCAAAGAGCGGATGGGCCTGACCTCGAGTTTGGTACAATAATATCAGCCAGCAATTCTGGCGGATGAAGAAGGCCATATCGACTTTCTTGAAACCCAGCTCGACCTCTTCGGCCGTATCGGTGAGGAGCGCTATGCCCTGCTGAACGCCGCACCGGCGGATGAGGCCGAGTAATGCAATTCGCGAGACGATGAGACTTGAGCCCCACAGCCCTGGCGTGGGGCTTTCTGTTTCCGGGGTCACGGAAGCGATGAAAGAACGCGCTGCGTGAGTGCCTTGTAATCCCCGTCGAAATGGTGGCCGCC
>CAMFHT010000047.1 GCA_945952245.1 uncultured Rhizobium sp.
ACGAGATTGCCTCTTGTCTCGTGGGCTCGGAGATGTGTATAAGAGACAGCGTCCCTCCTCCGCCCGGAAAAACCAGTGAAGAAGAGACGGGGAAACCGTCCTGGGAGGGATTTCAATGCACTGCGCTGCTGAAACAGCCGAAACTTTCCGTGGTTCCACGGGAATGAGTTGAGGGGCAGGCTTTGTCCGCCAGGATGCCGGGTCTGCGCGTCCGGTCTCCTTGCGGCATACCTGCCCCTCCTCACCCTCTGCCCACCGGATGGTGGCCCGCATTGGCGCGGGTGGAAGGGCGCGTTCCGTCACCCGGCGATGAGGCCGGACCCCGGACGGAAACTGCGCCGCCGTCCCTTACCGGCAGAGTTCTGTCAGGATATCGCGCTTCTTGAGCGTGACGCTCCTGGTCCCCCGGAGCTCGATGATCCCCTGTGCGCGCATCTTCGCAAAGGTGCGCGACACCGTTTCGATGGTGAGACCGAGATAATCGGCAATGTCGATGCGCGGCATCGGCAGTTCGATCGTCACGTCGTCACCCTGGCGCTCGGCCATGTCGAGAAGGAAGGCCGCCACCCTCTCTCTCGCACATTGCCTGCCGATCACCAGCAGATGCTCCTGTGCCTTCAGCATTCCCCGCAGCGCCAGCGCCATCAGTTCCGGCGTGCCCAGGTTGCCGGCCGCTGCCCCCAGCGGCCGGATTCCCGTTGCAGTGATTGCCTCGGCAAAGAAGGTCCTCGTACCGCCTGACTCGAAGCCGAAGGTTTCCCCGGCCAGATGAAAGGCAATGACCTGACGGCGTCCGTCGGCGAGAAGCCGATGAATGCGGACCGCGCCGAATTCGACCACGTAGAGCTCGCCCGCCAGCTCGCCCTGCGCATAGATTTCGGTACCCGCCAGGTAGTTACGCGTCACCAGAGGCCGGATGAAGCCGGCGGAAACACCGATGCCGTAGCTGCGGATCTGGGCAGGAGAAACCTTTATCGCCGCTGACTGCATGACCGTGTTTCCTTCTCTGTTGATGGTGAGAGAATGCCCCAGGAAACGGCATGGCGAAATTCGGTTATGTCCGTACGTGTTTTCCCTTAGGGGCGGCGGTGAGGCTGCGCAGCCCGCAAGGGAAACCCCGTGCGGCGCGACCGACCGTCGAAGGCGAGCGGAATGTTTAGTCGACTGCGGGCCTGGAAACCGGTGCCGCGATGGGCTGAGGCCGCATCTGCCGTTCGACGAGCGCGAGCAGGTCCGGCCCCTGGAAGGGCTTTACCAGCGAGCGCAGGTGCGGCAGTTCGGGCAGTGGAAGAAAATCGTCGGAGAGATAGACCAGCGGCAGATCGAGAGCCTCCAGCCCCTGCCGCAGCTGCGGATCATGCGCATAAGCACTGGCATCCACGACGGTGCACGCCAGGTTCTCTCCTGCCAGTCCACCATCCGGCCAGCCTTCGGAGGCGAGCACGTGATAGCCCGCGACCTCGAGCGAAAACACCAGCGAGCTCAAGAGCCCCTGGTCACAGGCAATCACCGCGATGTTTCGCAAAGGCTGCACGCTTGACGTTCCGCAATTCCGGCGAGGCCGTTCCACACCGGACGCAGACTACTCCTTCCGGCTCTCGGAGATTTTGCGCCAGATCAATTTTTGCTGCGTAATTGTGCGTTGTGGAATATACGGTAAAGACGCACGCTTAAGCCCGCATGCCCGCCGAAAGCGCCATGCGCACCAGCTGCGGCAGGCTCTTCGCCTTCATCTTGGCCATCACGTTCGCCCGGTGCACCTCGACGGTGCGAGGGCTGATGTCGAGGTCGTAGGCAATCGACTTGTTCGGCAGGCCCGCGACAACGGCCTCGAACACCTGCCGTTCGCGGTCGCTCAGGCCCGCCAGGCGTTCCCGCACCAGACCCGGATCATCAGGGCCGTCCGCCTCCGGCTGCAGCCTGACCGCGGCATTGCGGATCGCATCCATGATCACCTGGTCCTCGAAGGGCTTTTCGATGAAGTCGATCGCCCCGGCCTTCATGGCCTCGACGGCCATGGGCACGTCTCCGTGACCGGTCATGACGATCGAGGGGATCTTCAGCTTCAGATCGTTGAGCTGGCGGATGAGTTCGACACCGGACATGTCGGGCATGCGCAGGTCCGTTACCAGAACCGCGGACTTCAGCTGCGGGGCGACGCGCAGGAAGGCGGTGGCGCTTTCATGGGCGCGCACGGCGAAATCGTTCATCGTCAGCAGGAAGGCGAGCGACTTGCGTACGGTTTCCTCGTCATCCACGATGTGAACGGTGAAATCATCCGTCGGCATGGTCGGTCTCTCCCTTGTAGGCCGGCAGCGTGAACCGGAAGCGCGCGCCGCCGGCGGTGCTCGCGGAAACGGTCATGGTCCCGCCATGCGCCTCGATGATGCGGCGGGAGATCGACAAGCCGATGCCCATGCCGCCGGGTTTCGTGGTCGTAAAGGGTTTGAAGAGCTCCGCCGCGATTTCGCTGGAAATGCCCGGGCCGGTATCGTCGACGAAGACCGTCACCTCGTCCTCGCCGCTCTGTTCGGTCCGCACCACCAGTTCGCGCCGGGGGCTTGTCTGCATGGCTTCGATCGCATTGCGCATCAGGTTGGTCAGCACCTGCTGGATCTGGATGCGGTCCACGAAAACGATGTCCGCCCCCGGCTGGAAGTCGAACACGGCGCGGACCCCCTTCTCGCGGGAACCGGCGAGCGCCAGGGCGCCTGCCTCCTCCACCAGCGTGCGGATGTTTTCGGGCGCTTTTTCCGTTTCCCCCTTGGTCACGAATTCCCGGAGCTGGCGGATGATCTGGCCGGCGCGGAGCGATTGCTTCGCCGTCTCCTCCAGCGCATCGCGCAGCCGCACGGCGACCGCATCATCGAGATCCTTGAGCAGCCGCGCGCAACCGTGCACATAGTTCGCGATCGCGGAGAGCGGCTGGTTCAGTTCGTGGGCCAAGGTCGAGGCCATCTCGCCCATCTCGTTCAGCCGCGCGAGGCGCGCCAGCTGGCCCTGCAGGTCCTGCAGCCGTGTCGCCGATTCCTCGCGCTCGGTGAGGTCGCGGATGAAGCCGGTGAAGAAGGTCTGGCCGTTGGTGCGCGTCTCGCCGACGGCGAGCTTCATCGGGAAGGTCGAACCATCCTTGCGGCGCCCGACCACGACGCGATCCACGCCGATGATTCGCTTTTCGCCGGTCTCCAGATAGCGCTGCAGATATCCGTCATGCTCCCGGTGATAGGGTTCCGGCATCAGGATGCGCAGGTTCTCGCCCACCACCTCAGCTTCCAGATAGCCGAACTGCCTCTCGGCGGCCGCGTTGAAGGACACGATGCGCCCGTCGCGCGTGCTGACCACGGTGGCATCCAGAACCGTATCGAGGATGGACTGGAGATGGGCTTCGCGCGTCTGCAGTTCGGCACGACTGACGGCAATGCCATCCCGGGCCGCGCGCAAGGCCTCGCCGATGAAGGCGACCGCAGTCCCGACCACCGCAAAGATCAGGATTTCGTTCGGGTTCAGAATGCCGTTCGCCTGGACGATGAGCCACGCGGCGGAAATGGTGGAAAGGCCGGCGGCGAGCAAAGCGGGTGCAAGGCCGGTCACGGCAGCAACGAGCAGGATCGGCAGAATGAAGAGCGTGAAGACCGCGCGGTCCGCCAGCCAGCCCTGCATCAGCAACCGCACGGCGAGCACGAGCGCCACGGCGGCAGCGGCCAGAACAAAGGCCGTGAAGCCGGACATCCGCCGGCCCGTAAGGCCGCGGTTCAGCCATTCGCGCATGCGCATCGGCAAACTGGTCTGCATCGGATCAACCACTCCGAAGGCCTGCATCCGCTCCCGGAATGCCGCCACCCAAGGGTTGCAGCGGCCGGTCGCGGCGCATCAATAAAGTTATCCTTAGAAGACAAATTGCGTTATGACAATTATTAGAAAATGCATCGGCGGATCAAAGATCTCGCCGACCGGAAAAGCGTCACGTTCCTGACGAAACGCAAGGGGCGCGGCTGTCCCGGCCGCACCCCCTGCTTTTCCCCGCTCCGTCCGCGGAAAGGGTCTGCGTGATGCTCAGCCCGTCAGGCGCGGAGCGCTGACGATCCGCATGAAGAGCGCGTTCATCGCATCGGAAATACCCTGCGTCGGGCTGACCTCGAAGAAGAGGCCCTCGGAGGCGCATTTCTGCATGTTGGTGGAAATTTCGCTCTGGAAGGGTGCGATCCAGCTGTTGTACCAGCTGTTCGTCGGTAGCGGCAGGTAGGTGGTGTAGAGCACCGCGATCTTGTAGTTCGCGTCCTTGAGCGCCTTGCAGTACTTGAGGTCGATCGGTTCCTGGCAACGTCCGCTGGTCGTCTTCTTGGTGCAACCCACAGGCTTGTAGCTGTCGCCGACACCATCGGCGACGAAGAACACCACCTTCTCCGGCGAGGACGACGAGACGCCGCTGCCTTGTGTCCCGATCTTCTCCTTGATCTGGGTCAGCGCATTGTCGAAGCTCGTCTGGGTATCGTTGTTGTAGCCCTGGTAGGGAATGGTCATCAGCTGGACCCCTGCCGCCTTCGTCTTTGCGGAAAGGAGGTCTCCCGTCAGCGGCGCGACTTCCAGCAGCTTCGTATCCTCGGCCTTTTCCCCGAAGGTATAGATTGCCATGCGGTACTGGTTGGAGACGGTACGGGTCTTGATCGCGGTGTCCATCAGGCTCGCGGTCGCCTGAGCAAGAACGTCGATGCGGGTGGTCACCCCGAGCTTCTTGGCGAGATGATAATAGTCGTTCTTGTCCTCGACGCCTGCATTGTTGATATGGCAGGCGAAGGCGCACTTGTCCTTGGTGTTGGCAACGAGTTTGTTGATATCCGCCGTCGTCGCCCCGACGCCCATGGACGGCGTGTTGTCGAGCAGCAGGTAGAAGTCGCGGAAGGTCTGCATGGTATATTCAGCAGTCGCCTGGCCGCTGAAGGTGATCGTCTGCTTGCCGATCGCCTTCGTGAAAGTCGTCGGCACCTCAACGGTATAGAAGATCGTCGACTTCAGGATGTTGGAGGTCTTCGTGATCTGCGCCGAAGCGGAGACGAGCCGGAAACCGGACATGCCGGCAAGCTGACCGTTGAACAGCTTCAGCGCGTCGTCTTGGCCGCTCTGCACGTCGCCTTCGGCCATGCCGAGCGCAGACGAGACGCCCGCGGATTTTTCCGAGATCGATCCGAGCGCAGCCGCATCCGCCGCCGCCTCGATCTGGCTGCGGATCATGAGCGTATTGGTGAAGTCGACGGCGAAGCCCGCAAGCGCCGCCATTGGCGCTATGAGAAAGGCAGTCGTCAGGCTGAAATTGCCCTTCCTGTCCCTGAGCAGGTCCCAAATCATTTGAGAATCTCCTGTGATGTCAGGGGTAAATCTACCGGTCATTCGATAAACCTAAACTAATGAAATCATTAAATTTTTACCGATTTCGGAAGTAATTTGACTGCAACTGCAGACAAGTCGAAATGTTGTCAAAACCACCTATCGGTGGCGCTCAGGCGATCCCGCCCCGAATTCAGGGATGCCGGTGAACCCAGATAGACACTGTTAACCAAGGGCAAAATGTCGAACCAAATCCGCGGGATGGCCTTCCCAGCAAGGCGTTTCGTGCTAACCTGCCATTCCGCTTCCGGCAGCGGGCAAAGATCGCAGCCGGGCGCGATTCTGCCATCCCCACCCGAAGTTCTCCCTTTTCAGCGACACGCCATTGATGGATATTTTTCGCGATGCATTGCCGAATTCCTGATTTCGTAAACGACCACAGCGAAGCCAACCGTAAATCCGGTTTACACTTTTGCGGGAGGGTTTCGTGATGTCGGGGCTTCCGATCGCTCCGGGTGAGAACCCGCTCTTCCCCGCCTTCACCTCGGACACCGCCTTTGCGGCCTACGAGCATGTGCGCCGTTTCCTTCCGCCGGCCCGCTTTCCGACAAAGCCGGAGCACGTCGCGGATCTCGGCGCCATCGCCGACCGGTTCGACGTCTTCGTCTTCGACGCCTTCGGCGTGCTGAACGTCGGGGACACGCCCATTCCCGGCGCGGTGGAGCGCGTGAATGCGCTGCGTGCCATGGGCAAGACCTGCGTGGTCGTCACCAATGCCGCAAGCTACGATCCGGAAGCGTCCTTCGCCAAGTTCCAGCGCCTCGGCTTTCACTTCCCGCATCACGATATCGCAACGAGCCGGCAGGCAGCGGAAGAGGCCGTCATGGCACAGGCGAACGGGGACGGCTGGGCCGTGCTGGGGCTCGATGCGGGCGAGACCGGCGCCCTGCCCTTCGTTCCGGTTCTTCCCGGCGATAGCGAGCAGGCCTTCGACCGCGCCGAGGGCTTCCTCTTCCTCTCCAATGCCCGCTGGAGCGCGGAGCGGCAGGCCATGCTGGAGCGCTCGCTTGGACGGCGGTCACGCCCCGTCGTGATCGGCAATGCCGACATCATCGCCCCGCGCGAGGGCGGTCTTTCCACCGAGCCCGGCTATTTCGGCTATCGCCTCGTGGAACTCGGCCTCGGCGAGGTCACCTTCCACGGCAAGCCCTTCCCTTCGGTCTACGACATCGTTCGCCGCCGGCATCCCGCCATCGCGGACGGGGCGCGAGTGGTGATGATCGGAGACACACTGCACACCGACGTGGTCGGCGGTGCGGCTCAGGGCTGGTCGACGGTGCTGGTGTCGGACCACGGCCTCTTCCGCGGCGTCGACGTGGCTAAGCCCATTGCCGCGAGCGGCATCGTGCCCGACTACATCGTGCCGGGCATCTGACGGCTATTCGCCTTCCCGCTTGTAGTGATAGCGCGGCCATTCCGCCTGAAGTTCGGCATCGCGGGTCACCGTCGCGATGATCGAGCGGGCGAGCGGCACATGCGCTTCGTCAAGACGTCCGGAAGCGGCGAGCTTGGCGAGCGGTCCGGCAAGCGAGGCCGCGACCAGCGTCCCCTCGACGGTCTCGCCCCTCAGCGGCCCGTTCATCGCGGCGCTGTAGCCCATGCCGGCGCCAAGCAGGCGGCCGAGTTTGGAGTTGCGGCCCGCCTGGCAGGTCACGTGCAGATCGCCGAGCCCCGCAAGCCCCGTTGCCGTTGCAGGATCGCCGCCGGAGGCGCGGACGATTTCGACAAGCTCGTTGACGGCCTGGTTGAACAGGCTCGCCGTTGCATTATGCATGCCCGCGCCGTTCGCTGCCGGCTGGCCCTCTGCCCTGCCCTGCGGCACGGACACGCCGATGGCGTAGAAGTTCTTGAGCGCGGCGCAGATTTCCAGGCCAACCAGGTCTTCCGTATGCCGCAGCTCGTAATAGGGCGTGGACAACAGTGCTGCCCAGTCGCGGGCAAGCCCCGGCTCGCGGAAGCCGATGATCGCCGTCGTGTCGCGGCGGACCGCAAGCTCGCCGGCGATGCAGGGTCCGCCAACGGCGCCGATCGGCCCGTGCGGCTTGCCCGTCTCGCGGAAGCGGCGGCGCATCGTGTCCGGCAGGATCTCGATACCGTCAGGCCCTTCCGCAATCCCCTTGGTGAGCATCACGATGGGCGGCGTGCCCTGCATGTGCTCGGTAAGCTTCTCGATCGCCCAGTCCACACCCGGTGTCGAAATGCCGACCACGATTAGGTCGGCGGGCTCGGAGAATGCCTTCGCGATCTCCCTGTCGTCGAACACCCCGAGGTTCTCGCCGATCGGAGCACGCAGGCGCGCATGGATCCCGTTCTCCTTCATGCCCGCAACGAGCTCGCGGTCGAGGTGGGTGCCGACCAGGCTGACCTTGATGCCGCGGTCGGAGAGCGGCAGGCCGAAGGACGTGCCCATGACGCCCGCGCCGAGAATGATTGCCCTGGTCATCGTGCCATGCTCCCGCCTGAAGTCAGCCCCGCTTCGGATGCGGCAAATGGCGCGAGCAGGCCGGCATCGTCGGCAATGTCGAGAACCGAGAAGCGGTTGCGGATGTCGCGCGCATGCATCAGCGCTTCCCGGTAGAGCGGCGCCGGCAGGCCGGACGACATGGCGGTGACATAGCCGCCGCAATCGGTGAGCGCCTTTTCCAGCGTCTCCGTGTGCAACATCACCTCGAGGAGCGGCGCGCGGAACCGGTCCCAGTCCTGCATGGCCGCGTTGATGCGATCGACCGTTGCCTGATCCATGGCCTTGGCCCGCGCTTCGGACAGGCAGTAGGCGCCGTTCGAGGGGCCGTAGCGCTTCATCATCCAGTCCTCGTCGATGACGGTCGGCTTCAGCATCGGCGGCCCATCCGCCCGGAAGATGGCGTTCTGGAGGCGCGACATGGAAACGGCGGCATAGCCCACCTGATGGCCGTGCAGCGTGCCGGGATGCTCGTCGCCGGCGAACATGTCGATCCAGTGGCTGATCATGTGTTCGGACATGGAGCCGTGATGGCTGGTTCCGGTAAAGACGGTGCCGAGGCCAACCCAGGTCAGCACCCGGTAAAGCGTCTTGATGGCCTTCCTGTCGCCCTTGTCCACGCCGGACGCCTGCGCGAAGAGCAGCGCCTCGTCCTCCTCCTGAATGATGAAGGGGGCCTCGTAATAGGTGGTGCCGAAGAGTGCGTTCGACAGCCGCCAGTCCACCTGCGCCGTCGAGCGGCACATGCAATCGCCAAGCCCGGCGCGCGCGAGAAAGGCCGGCGCGCTCGCCGCCACCTCCACGTCCATGAAGATGCCCTGCGAGGCGTGCGACTTCAGCGACTGCTTGAAGCCGTTCGGTGCGGTGATCGAGGCGGTGACCGAGGTATAGCCGTTCATGGAGGCCGCCGTCGCGAAGGTCGCGAACTTGCGCCCATCAAGGAAGGTCGCGTGCTTGACGAGATCCTGCAGCGTGCCGGAGCCGACGGCGACGACGCCGTCTGCGTGACGCGTCTTCTCCTGCACCTCTTTCACATGCACTTCCGTCGCCTCGTCCACGTCGATGACGACGGTATCGATTGACGCAATCGACTTCAGCGCGCGGGCCACCCGCTCGCCGAGCGCATCCCAGGTCCTCGGGTCGGCAACGACCGCAAGCCGCTTGCCGAGACCGAGCGGCCCGATCAGGTCCGCTTCCGCGCCATCGGTCTTGTCCATGATACGGATGTCCTGGAAGGGCAGCCGCGCGCCAGGCTTGCCGGTATCCGGGTTGATCCAGGTGCCGGCCAGCATGGCATCGAGTACGGGGTGACCGGAACGGCTCATGGGGCATCTCCTGCAAACCGGTCGAGCCCAGCGAAGGTGTCCTTCAGCTGGCCGTAGAGCCGGCGATAGATTTCAAAAAGGTCCTGATAGCGTCTGTGCCGCTCGGGATCGGGTTCGGACCGGCCGATGATGCGGCCGGCCATGGAGGATGCGGCGCTGTCGAAATCCGGATACCAGCCGGCGCCGACCGCCGCGCACATGGCGGCACCGAGCGAGGAGGCCTCGACCGTCTCCGACCGTTCCACCACCTTGCCGGTGACATCGGCGAAGATCTGCCGCCAGACGGAGGAGGCAGCACCCCCGCCTATGCCGACGAAGCGGGTGACGGGAACGCCGAGCTCGGCTTCCACTGCCGAGGTGGAGAGGTGCTGCTCCATGGCAAGCCCCTCCATCAGCGCCTTGTACATGTGGCCGCGGCCATGCGCCCCGGAGAGGCCGATGAACGAACCGCGGGCGGACGAATCCCAGTAGGGGTTCATCACGCCCTGCCAGTAGGGCAACATCAGCAGGCCGCCGGCGCCGATCGGCACCTCGGAAGCCTCCTTCTCCAGTTGGCGGAAGAGTTCGTCGCGCGGCATGGTCTCGCCCTTGCAGATCGTGTCCGCAAACCAGGTGACCGTGAACGTGCCGCCGCGCAGGCAGCTTTCGTAATAGTAGCCCTCGCCCGTCGGGCTGCCCATGGTGCGCCAGGCGAGCGAGTTGCGGTATTCCCTGCCGTAGATGCCGGAGACGAGTGCGGTGCCGATGTTGAGATAGGCGACATCGGGCGAGAGTGCACCGGTTCCGAGGCCCGCGAGCTGACCATCGCCGCCACCGGCTACCACCGGAGTGCCTGCCAGAAGCCCGGTCGCCGTCGCGCCCGCCTCGTTGACCTCCGCAAGCACGCGGCCCGGCGCTTCCGCCACCGGCAGCCGGTCCGTGCCGACGCCGACGGCGGCCAGAATTTCGGGCGACCAGATCTTGCGGTCGTTGTCGAAGATGCCGAGCGGGTCTGCGCTTGCCCAGCTCGTGGCATAGCGGCCGGTGAGGCGTGCCGTCAGGAAGCCGTGGACGTCGGCGAACATCCGGGTCGCGGCATGTCTCTCGGGCTCCACCTTCTGCATCCAGTAGAGCCGGTTGGACACCGGGATGATGTCGACCGGCTTGCCGGAAATGCGGTGAATGGCGGCGAGACCATCCACGGGCGGGCCGACGGCAGCAGCGAGCTCCGGCACCAGCGCGCGGGCGCGCTCGTCGAGCCAGACCATGCCCGGGCGCACCGCCCTGCCCTCGGCATCGAGCGGCGCGAAGGTTTCCCTCTGGTTGGAAATCGACACGGCGGCGATGCGGGCGGGATCGACCTTTTCCGTCAGCTGGCGCAGCGCCTTGACGGCGGAACTCCACCAATCCTCCGGATCCTGCTCGTAATAGTTCGGCAGCGGCTGCGAAAGCGTCACCGATGCCCTGCCCTCGGCCACCAGCGTGCCGTTCCGGTCCCAGGCAATCGCCTTGGTCGCCGTGGTGGAAGCATCAATGCCGACGACGAGGTCGCGTTCCTTCATGTCATGTCCTTGCGCAATCCGGCGACGAGTTCCGCCGTTCTTTCATCTGTCACCAGGGTGTGCACGACGCCGCGGCGCAGTGCTGCGCGGATGGCGCGGGCGCGGTTCTCGCCACCGGTGACCAGAATGACGTTCTTGATGCCGACGAGATCGCCGGGCGGCAGCGCCAGCACGCGGCGGTTCAGCGGGTGATCCACCACCTCCCCGTCCTCGTCCACCCAGTAGCTCAGGAGGTCGCCCACCGCGCCGGCCTTTTCGAGCGTGGTGATGTCCTCCGGCCCGATCAGGCCGAGCTGCGCCATGGTCGTGTTCATGTCGAGGCCGCCGACCGAGATATAGGCGATGTCGGCATGGCGGGCATGGTCTAGCGCGTCGATCCGCATGGGCTGGCGCAGCAGCATGTCCAGCGTTTCCGCGGTATCGGTGAAGGCCGGGCCGACGATGTAGGAGCACTTGGCGTTGTACATGTCGGAGAGCCGCATGGCCGTCTCGTGGCTGTTCATGACGGAGCCGCGGGTGAGGCCACCGGTCAGTGACACCACTTCCATACCCGGCACCTGCCGGCGTTCCATGGCCTGCAGGCCGAGGCGGAGCGTGCGGCCCCACCCCACGGCCACGACGACGTTTTCATGCAGCCGGTCGGAGAGGATGCGCCCGCCCTCATGACCGACGGCGCGGCGCACCTCCTCCGCGTTGGAAGGGGTCGGCACCACGAAGGCTTCGTGAAGACCGTATTGATCGCGAAGCGCCTTCTCCAGTTCGAGGCAGCTCGACAGGCGGGAATTGATGCGCACCTGCACGAGACCGCTTTCGCGGGCGGCGGCGAGCACGCGGTTGACGCGGATACGGTTGATGCCGAGCGTGCGGGCGATCTGCTCCTGCGTCTGGCCTTCCATGTAATAGAGCCAGCTGGCGCGAACCGCGATCTGCTCCTGCTGGCCCGTCAGGTCATGCAGCGAAATCGGGCCGAAGCTCCCGTCCAGCCCCTGATCCTTGCCCTTGGCGCCCGCCTTCTCGCTCATGTCCGGTCCCCGTTGCCTCGCAGGTTGCTCCTATCGAACCACGCGGCCGGTTGCCTGATCGAAGATGTGGATCTGGTCCGTATCCAGCCGCAACCTCAGGGGAGCACCCGGCGCAATCGTGGTGCGCTCGCGGGTTACAGCACAAAGGTCCTTGCCGTCGATGGCAAAATAGACGTGCGTCTCCGGTCCCGTCGGTTCGACCACCGCGACCGTCGAGGAAAGTTCGCCCGTGGCATCGATATGCGTGTGCTCGGGACGGATGCCGAGCACCACCGGCTGGCCATGGGTCAGGCCCGGCCGCGCTGCCAGCGCAATCGGCGTGCCGCCGCTGGAGACGAAGCGCGGCGCGCCTGCTTCGAGGTCGATCTTGCCCGGGATAAGGTTCATGGAGGGCGAGCCGATGAATTCGGCGACAAAGAGATTTTCCGGCCGGTCATAGACCTCGAGCGGGCTTCCCACCTGCTCGATATGGCCATTGCGCATGATCACGATCACGTCGGCCATGGTCATGGCCTCGATCTGGTCGTGGGTGACGTAGACGGTCGTCGTCTTCAGCCGCTGGTGCAGTTCCTTGATTTCCGTGCGCATCTGCACGCGCAGCTTGGCATCGAGGTTGGAGAGCGGTTCGTCGAACAGGAAGACTTCCGGATTGCGCACGATGGCGCGGCCCATGGCAACACGCTGGCGCTGGCCGCCGGAAAGCTGCTTCGGGTAGCGTTCCAGATAGGGTTCGAGGTTGAGGACGGAGGCGGCCCAGGCGACCTTCTTGTCGATCTCCGCCTTCGGCGCGTTCCTGAGTTCGAGCGAAAAGGACATGTTCTGCCTGACCGTCATATGCGCGTAGAGCGCATAGTTCTGGAACACCATGGCGATGTTGCGGTCCTTGGGGTGGACGTCGTTGACGACGCGGTCGCCGATCAGCACCTGGCCGCCGGAGATCGGTTCAAGGCCCGCGATCATGCGCAGCAGCGTCGATTTTCCGCAGCCGGACGGGCCGAGAAGCACCACGAAGGAGCCTTCGCCGATGGCGAGGTTGATCCCGTGGACCACCTGCAGCTCGCCATATTTCTTCACCACGTCGCGCACGGTAACCGTTGCCATGCCATTTCCCCGGAACTGTTGAATTCGTGGAGGAGCCGGCGGCGGTCATGCCGCCGGCTCCGTTCTCGTGCTTCAGCGATCAGCGCAGGCCGGCCGCGGCGACCTTGTCGTCGATGGTCTTGGCGAGCGCGTTCATGCAGGCTTCGGCGCTGCCGTCATAGGCCTGGCCGGTCAGGAGCTTGCCCAGTTCGATCGGGATGTCGTTGTTCGACAGTTCGGCCCAGATCGGCATGTCGGGCTCGGAGCCCATGGCATTGTTGATCGTCCAGTTGATGATGTCGAAGTGACGGGTGGTGCCCGGACCGACGACGGCCTTTTCCTTCACGCGCGGATCGGAGAAGGAGGAGAGACGCATGGGCGATGCACCGCCTCCGAGCGTGGACACGCGGGCCATGACGTCCTTCGAGCAAGCCCACTGCATGAAGATCCATGCGGCTTCCTTGTTCTTGGAGTACTGGCTGAGCGCGATGACCGAGCCGCCCTGGTGGCCGATGGCGGGGATTTCGCCGAAGCCGGCCTCGGACGGCGAGCGGCGGCCGGGGTTTTCCTTCGGCGGCTTGGCGGCCTGCATGAGGCCCTTCACCTTGGACTGGTCGCTGTCGAAGCCGGGGAAGAATTCGCCCCAGGACAGGCAGAATGCGGCCTGGCCCTGCTGCACGGACTGGCCTTCGCCGTCCCAGGTCCAGGTGGTGGCTGCCGGAGGCGCGTTCTTGACGAGTTCCTGATAGTATTTCAGGCCGGCGATGCCGCGCTCGTCATTGCCCGAGAACATCTTGTCCTTGTTGAAGATCGAGCCGCCATTGCCCCACAGGAACGCCGTCCAGTCGCATTCCAGCGAGTAGTGGCCGGATTTCGCCTGCACGGTATTGCCGTAGATGCCGTTCGCCTTTTCGGCTTCGGTGATCGCCTTCACCGCCGCCATGTAGTCGTCCATGGTCTCCGGCACCTTGATGCCATGCTTGTCCAGAAGGTCCTGGCGGTACATCATGATGAAGATCGGAATGTCGAAGGGAATGCCGACCATCTTGCCGTCATACATGGCGATGCCGTCGACGAGCGGCTTTGCGAAGTCGTCCCAGTCGAAGTCCGGCATGGCGAGCTCGGCATTCTCCTTGTAGTATTCGCGCGGATCGATCGTATCCTGCGAGAAGGTCGCCATCCACGACTGGTCGAGATAGTAGAGGTCGTAGGTGCCGAGCTGGCCCTGTACGTCCTGCGTCGCCTTGGCGAGGACCTGCTCGAGCGGCACGATTTCCACTTCGACCTCGATGCCCGTCAGCTTGGTGAACTCCTCCTTCGCCAGCTGGTTGGCCACGATCGACGGCGGGGTCGCTTCGGTCGAATAGCGGATCTTGGTGCCCTTGTACTTGCCACCGACTTCCTTCAGCCACTTCTCGATATCGGGCGGGGTCTGCGCCTGCGCCGCGCCGCTGCCGAAGCCCATCAGCCGGTTGACCGGCCGGCTGACGCCCAGCATCTGCGACGAGAAGGCACTGAAGCCGATGCCGGCGAGCGCCATCTTGCGCAGGAAATCACGCTTGGTGATCCGGCGCTGGCTGAACTCGTTGCAGGCGTCGACGACGAATTTCTGCTTGTCGTAGTCCTTGAAACTCATTTCCATGCTCCTCCAGTTTGTTTTCCTCCCAGCGCCCGTTCCTTAGGCGCCGATCGTACCCGCAGCGCCTAGTCCTTGAGGGAACCAAGGGTCAGGCCGCGGACAAGATGCTTTTGAACCAGTAGAATGAAGATGAAGGACGGCACGATCGCGGACGTGCCGAGCGCCGTGATGAAGCCCCATTCCGTGCCCGTCGAGGTCACGAAGGTGGAGATCTTCACCGGCAGGGTGCGGATCGAGGTCGTCAGGTAGAGCGACAGCAGGAACTCGGTCCACGAGAAGATGAAGCACAGCACCGCGGTCGCCGCGATCCCGCCCTTGACCATGGGCAGCACGATGCGCCGGAAGGTCTGGAACCGGGTGGCGCCGTCGATCATCGCCGCCTCGTCCACGTCCTTCGGCACATCGTCGAAGAAGGACTTGAGCAGCAGGACCGCGATCGGGATGTTGATCAGCGTATGCGCCAGGATCAGCCCGGTAATGGTATCCAGCAGCTGCATGTCGCGGAACATGAACATGATCGGGATCACCACCGCGATCGGCGGCATGAAGCGCTGCGAGAGGATCCAGAAGATGAAGTGCTGTTTCCCGCGCATCGGCAGGCGCGACAGCGCATAGGAGGCGAGCGTCGAAAGCACGATGGTCAGCGCCGTCGATCCGACCGCGATCAGGATCGACTGCAGGATCGTCTGGCGCGAGTCGTAGGACGAACCGCCCCCTGCCCCGAACGTGCCGCCACTCTCGAGGTTTTCGGCAATGCGCGACTGGCCGAGCAGCGTGACCGCATAGTTCTGGCCGGTCGGCTGGAAGTCGAAATAGACGGGGCCATCCTTGTTGAAGATCGCCGTATAGGGCTTGATCGAGGAAAGGCCCCACCAGAACAGCGGGAACATGAAGACGATCACGATCAGGATCGAGACCACATCCCTGAATGCCTGCATTCCGCGCGACGCCTGCATCAGAACCTCACCTTGAAGATCGAGACGAAGAGATTGGCGATGATGATGACGACGATCATCGTGCCGAGCGAAAGCGTTGCGGCATAGGGAAAATTGCCTGTCATGAACACGCGGCCGGCATAGGCCGAAAGGCTTTCGGTCGCCGTTCCCGGCCCGCCCGAGGTCATGACGTAGACATAGTCGAAGACGCGGAAGAGATCGACGCCGCGGATCAGCACCGCCACCGCCATCACCCGCGAGAGCATGGGCAGCGTCAGCCGGCGGAAGACCTGGAAGGCGTTGGCGCCATCGATGGCCGCCGCCTCATAGGGCTCCTTCGGCAGGGAGCGGAGACCCGCCATCATGATCAGCACCATGAAGGGCGTCCACTGCCAGATATCGGCAAGCAGCACGCCCGCAAGAGCGGTCGAACCCGTGGCAAGGATCGGACGATCCGGCGACAGGAGACCGGTCATGTAGAGGTTCTGGCTGAGCCAGCCGAACGACCCGTCCTCGAGCAGCAGGAACATCATGCCAGTCACGGCCGGCGGAACCACCAGCGGCAGGGTCATCAGTGCCCGCATGAAGCCATAGCCCTTGCGGTCCTGGTCGAGCAGCATGGCAATCGCAAGGCCAAGCGCGAGCTCGATGACGATGGCGACGGCTGCGTAAGTGAGCGTCACCGACAGCGCATTCCACACGCGGTCGTCGTTCAGAAGCTGCGACCAGTTCTTGAGGCCCACGAACTCATTGACCCGCTTGATGCGGTTGCGCTGTTCGAAGGACAGCACGAAAGCATAGATCAGGGGGTAGATGCCGAACACGGTCAACATGGCCACAAGCGGCGCGACCCACGGAAACGGGTGTTCTGACGTCAGCCATCGCGGCATGCGGCTGACGCGCGCATGCTCCTTCGCGATGTATCCGGT
>CAMFHT010000048.1 GCA_945952245.1 uncultured Rhizobium sp.
AAGGAGTCGTCGGCAGCGTCAGATGTGTATAAGAGACAGGTGAAAGCCTGCGGCTCGAACTCGAAGCCGTGGCGCGCGCCTATTCTCTCACGGCAACACCGACATGGGAGGCGGCCATCGCCAAGCTTGCGGAAGCTGAGACGATTTACGTGCTCGGCTTCCAGGCGTCGCGTGGCCTCGCCATGGATCTTGCCTCGCGCCTCACCTGGATCCGCCCGCGCGTGATTTTTGTCGGCAGCGACAGCTCCGCCTATGGCGAAGTGCTGATGGCCGATCCTCGGACCAGCGCCGTCGTCCTGATCGATACCGCAAGCCATGCGACCCGGGCGATCAAGCTCGCCGAACGGCTGAAGGCGCAGGAGATGCCGCTGATCATTCTCACCGACAAGTTCAGTCTCTGGGGCTGGTCCTATACGGGCTGGGTCTTCGAGGCCCATACGCATGTGAAGACCTTCTGGGATTCGACAGCCGGCCTTGCCGTGCTGGTCAATCTCATGCTCGATGGTGTCGCGGCACAGCTCGGCAACCGCGCGAAAAGCCACTACCAGCGCATGGCGGAAGCCGGACAGTTGATGGGAGATATCGTCGGACGCCAGATCATGGGCCGGCGGGAATAGCCTATGCCGGGATGGGTCCGCCTGCCGTGAAGTGCTTCGGAAAAAGCGCTGCCGCTGCCGTGAAGGCAGTGCGCTCCGCGACGGCGAGCGAGTAGCGGCTCACCGAGCGGACGAGCTCCAGCCATATGCCTTCCAGCATGGCGCGCAACACGCGCGCCGCGTCCTCCGATTTCATCGCATACCCACCTTCGCTGACGAGATTTGCACAGATCTCTTCCAGCCGGAGCGCATATTCCTGGTCCATCGGGCCGCACATGGCCTGGTAGACCGGGCGGCTTTGCGCCTCGCCCCAGAAGGCCACCCAGGCCGTCCTTTTCTCCTCGGTGCAGATCACCTCGTTGAAATCTGCCCGCAGTAGAGCGGCGAGCTGATCGGCCGGACGCGGGCCGGCCTCGTGCAGGGCCCTGATCCAGTTGTCCCGGTATTCGTTCATCAGGAACAGCAGCGTGTCGCTCAGCAGCTGTTCCTTGGTCTGAAAGTGGAAATTGATGAGCCCGTGCGAAAGCCCGGCATTCCGCGCCACCTCCGTCAGGGTCGTCTTCGCATAGCCGCAGCGGCCGATCGTGGCGATGGTGGAATTGATGAGCTGCTGACGCCGCGTATCGCGGCTCGCCTTGCGTGGCTGGCCATCCGGCCGTTTCGGCTTTACAGTCTCGTCCATGCCATGGCCCTCTTTCCGGTCGCAAGATTGCGCATTGTCTGGCAATTCCGCAACCGGCCGCGCCGGTTTTCTTCAAGTGGCCACATCCCCTTGACAAGTGCGGAAAGCAAGATTGATTATATGGCCAATCAAAATGAGAAGAAAGCGGTCTGCTGCACTTCCCCGCCAAGACGGGTCGAAACAGTCGATGGGCCGGCGGGGAATGCATGACTTGACACAATGCAGGCGCGTGAGGCGAGCGGGATGACCGGTCGAGCCTTGCCGTCAGCCGAGGGAGCGAGGCTTCATGACGGGACAGACGGCTGGCGAGGGGAGACCCTTCATCCGCATCGAAGGCGTCACCAAGAAATTCGGCGCTTTCACCGCCGTCGACAATGTCTCGCTCGACATTGAAAAGGGCGAGTTTTTCGCCCTTCTCGGCGGGTCCGGTTGCGGCAAGACCACGCTTTTGCGCATGCTCGCCGGTTTCGAGACACCGACTGCGGGCCGCGTCTTCATCGACGGGCAGGACATGACGACGGTGCCCCCTTACGACCGACCCGTGAACATGATGTTCCAGTCCTATGCGCTCTTCCCGCACATGACGGTCGAGAAGAACATCGGCTATGGCCTGAAGCACGAGAAAATTTCCGTCGCCGAGCGGCAGGAGCGGGTCCGCTCCATCCTCGATCTCGTGCAGTTGACCCCCTTTGCAGGCCGCAAGCCGCACCAGATCTCGGGCGGGCAACGGCAGCGCGTGGCGCTTGCCCGGGCGCTCGTCAAGCAGCCCAAGCTGCTTCTCCTCGACGAGCCGCTCGGCGCGCTCGACAAGAAGCTGCGCGAACACACCCAGTTCGAACTCGCCAACATCCAGTACAAGCTCGGCATCACCTTCGTCGTCGTCACCCATGACCAGGAGGAGGCGATGACGCTTGCCTCGCGCATCGCCGTCATGGACAAGGGTGTGGTGCGCCAGATCGGCACTGCGTCCGGCGTGTATGAATTTCCGAACAGCAAGTTCGTCGCGGGTTTCATCGGATCGATCAACATGTTCGAGGGCCGGATATCGGGCGTGGCCGATGGTCTCGCCACCGTCGAGGTGCCGGAACTCGCAACCAGCATGAAGGCGCGGGCGGACCGGCCCTTTGCCACGGGCTCCGCCATCACGGTTGCCGTGCGGCCGGAAAAGATCAGCATCGCCCGTTCGGCACCGCCGGAGGGAACGCCGAACGTGCTTGCGGGCGTGGTGCAGGATCTCGGCTATTTCGGCAAGGATTCGCTCTATCGCGTCAAGCTCGACGGCGGCACGATCCTTTCGGTCAACAGTGTCAACAGCCGGCGCGGGCTGGAGCATGAGCGGGTTGCCGAATGGGAGGACCGGGTCTGGCTGCAGTTCGAACCCTCCTCCGCCATTCTTCTGCAGGAGTAGCGGCCATGGCATCGGCAGACACCGTTTCTGAAGCTCCCGACACGGCCGAACCCGCCCGGCGCGGCGGGCTCTCGGCCTGGTTCAACCGGAACGGCTGGAAGCAGACCGTCATTGCGGTGCCCTTCACCTGGCTCTTCCTGTTCTTCTTCATCCCCTTCGTCATCGTGATCGCGATGAGCATCGCGGTCCGCACCGAGACCTCGCCGCCCTTTTCCTTCGTTGGCGAATTCCCCTTCGTGAACACGGCCAACACGCTGCGCCTGTTCGAGGATTCGCTCTACATCCGCGCCTTCCTCACCTCGATCTGGAACGCCTCGATCGCCACCTTTCTCTGTCTTCTGATCGGCTATCCCATGGCACTGGGGTTGACGCGCGTCTCCAAGGGCTGGCGCAACATCCTGCTCATGCTGGTGGTCCTGCCGTTCTGGACCTCCTTCCTGCTGCGCATCTATGCCTGGATCGGGCTGATGGGGGCGAACAGCTGGCTGAACCGGCTGCTGACCGGCATCTATAACCTCGTCTCGCCGGATGCGCCGCTGCACCATATCCAGATGATGAACACCAATTTCGCGGTCATCCTGGTGACCGTCTATTGCTACCTGCCCTTCATGGTGCTGCCGCTCTATGCCAATCTGGAAAAGCTCGACCTGACGCTGAACGAAGCCGCCATGGATCTCGGCTCGAAGCCCTTCCAGGTCTTCCTCGACGTCACCCTACCGCTTTCCATCCCCGGCATCATCGCCGGCGGGCTTCTGGTCTTCATTCCGGCCTCGGGCGAACTCGTCATCCCGATCCTCGTCGGCACCGCCTCCGATCCCATGATCGGCCGCGTCATCAGCGACGAGTTCGCCTCGGCGCGCGACTGGCCCATGGCGGCGACGGTTGCGGTAGCGCTCCTCGTGCTGCTGGTCGGTCCGACCATGCTCTACAATCATTTCGAAGCGCGCGCGCAGGCCGCGGCGGAGCCGAAGCCATGAACCGCAAGCCCGTCTTTCTCTACAGCTGCCTCTGCTTCGGCTTCGCCTTCTTCTACGTGCCGATCCTGTCCATGATCTTCTTTTCCTTCAACAAGTCGCGGCTCGCGACCGTCTGGGGCGGGTTTTCGATTGAATGGTACGGCAAGCTGTTCGCCAATGCCCAGATCCTGAAGGCGGCCCTGCTGTCGCTCGAGATCGCGCTCCTCTCGGCCACGCTTGCCACCATCCTCGGCACCATGGCGGGTCTGGCGCTCTCGCGGTTCCGAAGGTTCCGCGGTCGCACGCTCTTCTCCGGCTTCGTCACCGCCCCGCTCATCATGCCGGAGGTCATCACCGGCATTTCCATGCTGATGATGTTCATCCTGATGGCGGAATGGATCGGCTGGCCGGGAAGCCGCGGCTTCACCACCATCACGCTCGCGCACATCACCTTCTCCATGACCTATGTGACGACGGTGGTGCAATCGCGGCTCTCTTCCATGGATGTCTCCATCGAGGAAGCGGCCATGGATCTCGGCTCCAGGCCTTGGCAGGTGCTGAAGGACATCACCTTGCCCGTCATATCGCCGGCTATCCTTTCAGGCTGGCTGCTTGCCTTCACGATTTCGCTGGATGACGTCGTCATATCGAGCTTCGTCTCCGGTCCCGGTACGACAACGCTACCGATCCTCATCTGGTCGAAGGTTAAACTCGGCGTCACGCCCGACATCAATGCGCTCGCAGCGATCATCGTCACCGTGGTTGCCGTCTGCGTCGCCATTGCCGGCGTGGTCATGTACCGGCAGGAACAGCGGCGAGAGCGGGATGTCCAGATGGCACTTCGGGCGAACAACTGAGCCTCGGCGTCAAGCCCCTACCTTCTGATGACCCTGCGGCGATTGACTTCGCCCGGCCCGCGCGAAAAGGTGTCGCTCCAATCATTGAGCCCGAGGAGGACAGACGGATGGACACGTTCCGCGCCATGGTGATCGATCAGGTGGACGGCAAGCCGAAGGCGGGGTTCCGCGACCTGACGCTCGCCGATCTTCCCGACAACGAGGTTCTGGTGAAGGTCGAGTATTCGACGCTCAACTACAAGGACGGCCTCTCGATCACCGGCAAGGGCCGCATCGCCCGCCGCTTCCCCATGGTCGCCGGCGCCGATCTCGCTGGCACCGTCGTCGAAAGCCGCGATGCCGGCTGGAAGACCGGCGACAAGGTCGTGGTCAACGGCTGGGGGATGTCGGAGACGGAGTGGGGCGGATATGCCGGCTTCGCCCGTGTCAAGCCGGGCTGGCTTACCCGCCTGCCGGATGCCTTCAGCCTCGAACAGGCCATGGCGATCGGCACGGCGGGCTATACGGCGGCGCTCTGCGTCAATGCACTCGAGGATTGGGGCGTGATCGAGAAGGGTGGCCGCGAAGTGCTGGTCACGGGCGCTGCCGGCGGCGTCGGTTCGGTCGCGGTCGCCCTGCTGGCCAGCCGCGGCTATACCGTCACGGCTTCCACGGGCCGGCCCGACACGCATGACTATCTCGCCTCGCTCGGCGCCACCGGCTTCATCGACCGTGCTACGCTCGCCGAAAAAGGCGGGCCGCTTCAGAAGGAGCGCTGGGCCGGCGCGGTCGATTCGGTCGGCTCCACGACGCTTGCCAACGTGCTCGCCCAGACCGTCTATGGCGGTGCCGTCGCTGCCTGCGGTCTTGCCGGCGGCTTCGACCTGCCCGGAACGGTCATGCCGCATATCCTGAGGGGCGTGACGCTCATCGGGGTCGATTCGGTGATGGCGCCCGCCGCCAAGCGCGACCGGGCCTGGGCACTGCTTGCCGAAAGCCTCGACCGGGAAAAACTCGCCGCCATGACGACGGTCGAGCCGATGGACCGCCTGCCGAAACTCGCTGCCGCCATCATGGACGGCCAGGTGCGCGGGCGGGTGGTGATCCGGATCGGCTGATCAGAGCGAGGCGACCGTCTTCAGCGCGCCGTCGAGCGCAATGCCGTCCTCGTCAATGAGGGCGGCCTGGCGCAGCCGGCGCATCCAGTCGGCACCGTCCTCGCGGTCGCGGAGCAAGGGGATGCTGGACAGCACGCGATCGAATTTCGACGTGCCGCGCACATGCGTGCCGGAATAGCCCTTCACCAGCCGGCGGCACTTCAGCACTTCGGTCGCAAGCGCGTAGTTCACAGGCAGCAAAGCCGAAGCCTTTTCCAGCCATTCCCGCGTGAAGTCCATTTCCCGCTGGTGGCGCAGCGTGCCGCGGCGGATGCGGCGGAGGCCGGAGACCATGTAGAGGCCGAGGAACCAGAAGATGGTTCCCGTCTTCACCCGCCGGCCGCGGTTCACGAAACGGTCGAGCGTTCCGTAAAGGCCCTTGTTGTTCTCGATCCAGAGCCCCAGTCCCCTGGGCAGCGTGCCGCAGACCTCCTCCATGCGCGGATGCATGAATTCGGTGGTGTAGAGCAGCTGGTCGCTCTTTACGCCCACTTCCTTGCGGACCCGGTCGAAGCGGGAGCCACGCACCTTGAGGTCCGCGACCCGGATCACGTCGTCATAGGCCATGGCGACTGCCAAATATTTTGCGGCTTCGAGGCTGAAGGCGAATCCGTGCGCCGCCCCGCCTTCCGCGCGGTCGCGGGCATGAAGTTCGCCGAGCCGGGTCAGGTATTCGTCCGCATAGGCCGGATCCTGGAAATCCGTCAGCCTGCGCACGCCTGCATAGATCATGGGGTGGAGATTTTCAGGGAAGCCCGTACGGATGCGCTGCACCAGGCCGTCGAGCGCTGGATGGCCGGCCGTGGCCGGAAGCGGGGGCAGGTTCTTCTCCGGCCCAGCCTTCGGATCTTCCTTCGGCTTGGCCAGCACCTGCTCGAAGGCGGCGCCGAACGCCTTGAGGCTTGGCTCGATGCCCTTGCCGCCGGCGCGGATGATCGATTCGTAATCCGCCCGCTCGAAGGGCAATGCGCCTGAAGCGGCAAAGGCGCCGAACAGCGAGGCGGAGATCACGCTGCCGTTCTTCGCCGCAATCTTTTCCATGTCGAAGGCGATGGTGCGCTTGGCCGCAAAATCCGTTGCAGAAATCACGAGGTTCGGATCGGCGATGCCGTCGCCCGGCTTTTCCTTCTCCGAAACGGCATAGGAGCGATGCGTGGAGGTGATCAGCGTCGTCTGGTTCGGGGTCACGATGCCGCGCAGGACGGAGCGCCCGGCCTCCATCAGCTCGGCGGCGATGACGATATCGACGTCCCCCGGTGTCGGCATCAGCGAGAGCGTCGGGTGGACACCCTCCATGCCGGGCACGGCCTCGATGTAATAGATCGTGGCGCCGGTGCGCTGGGCAACGCCCGGAACCGAGGTCGATTGGGCAACCCAGCCCTTCGCCTCGGCAACGGCGACGATCCAGTCGGCAAGCACGCCGCCGCCCTGTCCACCCATGGCGAGGATGGCGATGGAGACGGGCTTGACCGTGGCGAAACGATGGGCAGCGGCAGGAAGATTGTCGGCCACGGTCATGCTCCTTCGGCGGCGAAGAGGACGCGGCGGTTTTCGCGGCGGCGCTGCAGCCAGCCGATCACCTTCTGCCGGACGCCGGCCAGAAACTTGTCCCAGCCCGTCGGGTTCATGATCACGTCGGCGCGGTAGAAGGAGGGGCAGAGCACGGCAGCCTCCGATACCTCGCCACAGTTGCCGCAGCCCACGCAGGAATTGTCGATCGCCGCCACCGGGTCGTCCTTCAGCGGATCATCGGTCGGCTTGACGGAGAGGGAAGGACAGCCCGAGAGCCGGATGCAGGCGTGATCGCCGGTGCAGACGTCCTCGTCTACGCCGAAGCGTTCCTTCACCATGCGCTTGCCGGCCTTCACGTCGGCATTGAACTGCGGCTTGATGCGGCGCTGCTTGTTCAGCATGCATTCGGAGGAGGCGACGATGATCTTCGGGCCGGGCTCCTTTGTCGTCAGCGCTTCGCGCAGCGTGTCGCGCATTTTCGCCACGTCATAGGTCCGGTCGATCTGGCGCACCCAGGTGGCGCCGATGCCCTTCACGGCATTGACGATCGAATTGTTGGTCTTGCGGCGCGGATTGGTGGCGCGGGAGGAAAGGATGTCCTGTCCCCCGGTCGCGGCCGAATAAAAATTGTCGACGATCAGCATCACCCCGTCCTGCTTGTTGAAGACGGCATTGCCGACGGAGGTGGAAAGCCCGTTGTGCCAGAAGCCGCCATCGCCCATGACGGAAATCGCTCGCTTGTCGGCTTTGACGTTGAAGGCCGAGGCGGATGCCGGCCCGAGGCCATAACCCATGGTGGTCGAGCCGATGTTGAAGGGCGGCAGGATCGAGAAGAGGTGGCAGCCGATGTCGGCGGAGACGTGGTGGTGCCCCAGTTCCTTTTCCACGAGCTTCATCGCCGCGAAGATCGGCCGCTCGGGACAGCCGGTGCAGAAGCCGGCCGGCCGTGGCGGCACGACGGTGGCGAGCGCCTTCACCCGGTCGTCGGAGAGAACGGGCGAGGGGTCCGGTACCGGCGGGCGGTTGCCGAGAAGGGGCGTGGCCCAACGCTCCAGGAAGCTCGTGAAACCCTTGAGGAGAACCGGCGCGGTATATTCGCCGCCCATGGGCAGCACGTCCTTGCCGGAGACATGGGTCTGGATATCGCGGCGGCGAAGCAGGGTGTGGAGCGACTGCTCGATATAGTCGGGCGCACCTTCCTCCACCATCAGCACCGCCTTCTTGCCGCGGCAGAACTCCAGCACCTCGTCGTCGATCATGGGGTAGGCGACGTTCATGACGTAGAGCGGTATGGCGGAATTGCCGTAGACATCGGCGAGACCGAGCTGCTGCAGGCCACGGAGCACGGAATTATAGAGGCCGCCGAGCAGGATGATGCCGACGTCGCCCTCATCGGGACCGAAGAATTCGTTGAGCTTGCGCGCCTTGATGAACTCGATGGCAGCCGGCCAGCGGCGCTCCAGCTTGTCCTTCTCCTGGATGAAGGAGGCGGGCGGCAGCACGATGCGGTTGACGTCGCGCACCGGGTTTTCCATCGCCTCCTTCAGGGTGAAGGCCGGGCGGCGGTTGTCCTTTGCGACGAACTGGCCATGGACATGGCAGGCGCGGATGCGGACCTGCAGCATGACGGGCGTATTGGACGCTTCCGAGAGCTCGAAACCGTCTTCGACCGCCTTGACGATGGAGGGCAGGTTGGGACGCGGATCGAGGAGCCACATCTGCGATTTCATCGCATAGGCATGGCTGCGCTCCTGCATGATCGAGGAGCCTTCGCCGTAATCCTCGCCGATGATGATGAGCGCGCCGCCGGTGACCCCGCCGGAGGAGAGGTTGGAGAGCGCATCCGAGGCGACATTGGTGCCCGCGGTGGATTTCCAGGTGACGGCGCCGCGCACCGGATACATGACCGAGGCCGAGAGCATGGCGGCCGCGGCGGCTTCGGAAGCGGAGGTCTCGAAATGAACCCCCAGATCCTCCATCACATCCTTGGCATCGGCCAGCACATCCATGAGGTGGGAGATCGGCGAGCCCTGATAGCCGCCCACATAGGAGACACCGGATTGCAGAAGCGCCTTTGTAATGGCGAGAATGCCCTCGCCGCGGAAGATCTCGCCCTCGCCGAGCTTCAGATCCTCGACCTCGCGTGCAAACGACCGTTCAGCCACGGGGACCCTCCTCCGCCCTTCCGGGCGCCCATGCGGTTAAAACTTGCAAAAACATATTTTGAGGGAAAGGCCGATGTCAACGGTCTTTTACAATACTGCCACATACCCCTTGAATTGGGGCGGAACGCGCAAGAGGTGCTTGCGCGGATTTATATGCTATGACATACATATGCCACCTGACAGTCCGCCGATCAGTGGAGGGAGCCTAAAGCGGCGGCTTTCGGGAGGGGATGCGCATGAGAGGCAGAAGGCCCGGCGAGGGCCCGCCATCCCGCAACGACGGCATTCTTTAATTCCGAAAAGTCAGATCCGGCACCGAGGCCCCGAGAGGAAAAGGGGTGCGGGACGCCGCCAAAAACCAGGGAACGACGGAGTTTGTCCATGACCAAGATCACCAGACGCGAAACGCTTGCGCTCGGCGCGGCGGCCTTTCTGAGCGGCATTCTTGCCGGCCACCACAAGGTGCTGGCCGCCGAAGAAGGCACGCTGACCATTGCCTATAACGTGAACCTGCCTTCCTTCGATCCGACCGTCGGCCCCTCGGCGGTGAACCCGACGATCCAGGCGATTTACCGCTCCGTATTCGACCAGTTCATCGGCCAGAAGCCGGACCTCTCCTTCGAGCCGGGCCTGCTCACCGAATGGGGCTGGAACGATGACAAGACCAAGCTCTGGATGACCGTACGCGAGGGCGTGACCTGGCATGACGGCTCGCCGTTCACCGCGGAAGACGTCGTCTGGTCGCTGGAGCGCGCCGCCAGGCAGGAAACCGGCAACCCGATCCAGTTCATCTGGTCGACCGCCGGCAACTACAAGATCGAAGGCAACAAGATCACCGCCGACGTGCTGCGCTTCGATCCGACCTTCTTCAAGTGGATGGCCTTCCTGACCGGTTACGTGCTGCCCAAGGCCTATTACGAGAAGGTGGGCGCGGAAGGCTTCGAGAAGAAGCCGATCGGCACCGGCCCCTACATGGTGGACGAATACCAGGGCAATGCCTTCCTGCGCCTGAAGGCCAACCCGAACTATTTCGGCGGCAAGCCGGCCTTCGAGACCGTCGTCTTCAAGTTCGTTCCCGATGCGACGAGCCGCGTTGCCGAAATCGAGTCCGGATCGTCCGACGTCACCCTCGAAATCCCCTATGAGGAATTCGACCGCCTGAAGGGCAAGGAAGGCCTGGCCGGCGTCGCCACGCCGATCTCCGACATCGGCATGCTCTTCATCAACAATATCGAGGTGATGAACGACAAGAACGTGCGCCTCGCTGCGCATCATGCGATCGACAAGGAAGCTATCGTGAAGCGCCTGCTCAAGGGCTACGGCGTTCCGATCGATACGCTGGAAACGCCCGAATACCTGGCTTACGATGCTTCCATCAAGGTCGGCTACGACGCGGAGAAGGCGAAGAAGCTGCTGGCAGACAGCGGATTCTCACCGGAAAAGCCCGCCAAGTTCAAGATCCAGACGACGCGCGGCTTCAAGCCCAAGGACTATGAAATGGTCCAGGCGATCGTCGGCATGTGGCGCAAGGTAGGGATCGAGGCCGAGATCGAGGTCTACGAAATCGCCAAGCATTACGAGCTGCGCGCCGCAGACCAGCTCGCGCCGGCCGCCTTCTACAACTGGGGCAATGCGATCGGCGATCCGACCACGTCCACCGGTTTCGCCATGTTCGGCCCTTCGCCGCACTCGGTCTGGAACACGGACGATCTCGACGCCATGATCGGCCCGCTCTGGGGCGAGAAGGACGAAGACAAGCGCATCGCCGGCTGGAAGGCCGTCGACAAGTATATTGCCGAGCAGGGTTACGTGATCCCGCTCCTGCAATATGCGCAGCCGATCGTCTACAAGTCCTCGCTGAAGGTGGTGCCGAACGTGTCCGGCGCGCTGCAGCCGGTACTGGTCTCCAAGGCCTGACAGTTGTGCCGGTCGGGCGCCGAACCCAGGCGCTCCGCCGGCCAAGCCTTCGCCGGGCCGCGTCCTGAAGAGACGGGCGCGGTCCGGTGAATAGCGGAACCAGGCGGTTTCTCCTCGCCTGACTTCCAAGGCTCATGCGCCCGTCCGCGGGCGCATCTTTTCCCGCTGCCGCGCCGTCCGCACGAGCGCGCGCAAAAGATCCAAGCGACCGGAACGGCCTGATGACCGCATTGTCCCTGATGAACCGACTCCTGATGGCCGCGATCACCCTGGTGGGCGTCGCCGTGATCGTGTTCGTCCTGCTCCGCGTCGTGCCCGGCGATCCCATCGCCATGATGATATCTCCCGGCGCCAGCGAAGCCGACATCCAGGCGCTCCGCGCGCATTACGGGCTCGATGCCAGCCTGCCGGTGCAGTTCGCGGTCTGGATCAAGGCGGTGCTGATGGGCGATTTCGGCACCTCGATCTCGCTCCACCGCGACGTCCTCTCGCTGCTTGCGGAACGGCTTCCGGCGACGCTGGAACTCGCCGCTGCTGCCCTCGTCTTCGCCGTGGTCCTCGGCCTCGGCATTGCCGTGATCGCGACGCTGATGGCGCGCAGCCGGCTTGCACCCGTCGTCGATACGCTCAACGGTCTCTTTCTCGCGGTTCCTGATTTCATCTGGGCGCTGGCGCTGGTGCTTCTCTTCGGGGTTCTCTTTCCCGTCTTTCCGCTCTCGGGCCGCATCAATCCCGATGTTTCCCAAGGCTTCCACACGCAGTTCTACCTTCTGGAAAGCCTCTTCACGCTGCGCTTCGCCAATCTCCTCGACGTCAGCCTGCACATGATCATGCCTGTGCTGGCGCTCGGCCTGCCGCTCGCCTCGATCATCACCAAGGTGCTCAAGCAGGCGCTGGCGGAGGCCATGGTGCAGGATTACATCCTGCTCGCCCGCCTCAAGGGCATGTCGCGGCTTCGCCTCGTGATGCAGGAGGCGCTGCGCAACGCCATCGGGCCGACGATCGCGCTCACGGGCGTGCAGTTCACCTTCCTCATCGGCGGCACCGTCATCGTCGAGCGCATCTTCGCCTATCCCGGCATCGGCAACATGGCGATCGACGCCGTGATCAACCGTGACCTGCCGCTGATCCAGGGTCTCGTGCTGGTGTTCGGCGCGCTCTTCATCCTCGTCAACCTTGCGACGGATGCGCTCGTCGCCTGGTTCAACCCGCGCATGGAGGCCTGAGCCGTGAGCGAGATCGCAACCTCCGCGCCGAGAGCGGCCGCAAAGCAGAAGGGCCACCGGACCGTCATGGGCGCGATCCTGACCGATCCCAAGGTCATCATCGCCGGCGGCTTCATCCTGCTTCTCGTCATCCTCGCGATCTTTGCGCCCTACATCGCGCCGAAGGATCCGCTGGAGCAGGACCTCATGCTCGGCACGCTGCCGCCGGTCAACGGCTCCGGCTACGAGCCGGGCTACTATCTCGGCACCGACGACCTTGGCCGCGACGTGCTCTCTCGCCTGATCTACGGTACCCGCATCGCGCTGACAGTCGCCTTCGTCGCGGCGGGGCTTGCAGCCCTCTTCGGCACCGTGCTCGGGCTCATCGCCGGCTGGTATG
Source organism: uncultured Rhizobium sp. (assembly GCA_945952245.1). Lineage (GTDB taxonomy): Bacteria > Pseudomonadota > Alphaproteobacteria > Rhizobiales > Rhizobiaceae > Gellertiella. The sequence continues at coordinate 12,835 of CAMFHT010000048.1, forward strand.
GCGGCTGGCCGGATGCGGTGATTTCCCGCCTCGTCGAAATCTGGATGGCCTTCCCGCCGGTGCTGCTCTCGATCCTCCTCGTCGCGGTGCTGGGCTCGGGCGTCCATTCGGTGATCGCGGCGATCGTCATCATCGACTGGACGCGCTTCTGCCGGGTCATCCGGGCGGAAACCATGGGCCAGGCGAAGCTCGATTATGTCACCGCGGCGCGCACCATGGGTTATCCGAAGCTCCGCATCCTCATCCGCGAGATCCTGCCCAATGTCGCGCCGGTGCTGGTCGCGCTCATCAGCCTCGAAATGGGCATAGCCGTCATCGTCGAGGCGATCCTCTCCTTCGTCGGCCTCTCCGTGTCCTCCGATACGCCCACCTGGGGCGGCATGATCGCTCAGGGCCGGCAGATCATCTATCAGGGCTGGTGGGTGCTGACCTTCCCGCTGATCGCCCTGTTCGCGACCGTGCTTGCCTTCAACCAGCTCGGCGATGGCCTTCGCCGCGCGCTCGATCCGGTGCTGCAGCGATGACGACACCTCTGGTTTCCATCACGGGCCTTTCCGCCGTCTCTCTCCGCGAAGGCGGCAGCCCCATCCTGCGCGACGTCTCGCTGACATTGCAGCGCGGCGAGGTTCGCGGCCTCGTCGGCGAAAGCGGCGCGGGCAAGTCCACGATCGCCAAAGCCCTGCTCGGCATCCTGCCACGGACCGTCAAGGTCACGGCGGGCGAGATCCGGTTCGAGGGCCGCGACCTCCTCACCATGCCGGAAAGGGAGCTGCGCGCCATCATGGGCAGCGAGATCGCGCTCATCCCGCAGGACCCGCAGACGGCGCTGAATCCCGGCCGCCGCATCGAGGCGCAATTGACCGACGGGCTTCGGCTGCGGCGCGGCATGAATGCCCGGGATGCGCGGGAGCGGGCGCTGCAGCTTCTCGAGGAGGTGCATATCCGTGATCCGGAACGGGTGCTCCGCGCCTATCCGCACGAGCTCTCGGGCGGCATGCGCCAGCGCGTGATGATCGCCGCCGCCTTCTCGCTGGAGCCGAAGCTGGTGGTTGCCGACGAACCGACGACCGCGCTCGACGTGACCGTGCAGAAGCAGATCCTGCGTCTCATCCGGGGCATGCAGGAAGCGCACGGCACCGCCGTGATCTTCGTGACCCATGACCTCGGCGTGGTCGCTAAGATCTGTGACAGCGTCACGCTTCTCTATGGCGGCAAGGTGATCGAGCAGGGGCCGACGGCATCGGTCCTTGCCGCTCCCCGCCATGCCTATACCAGGGCGCTGATTGCCGCCGGCCCGCGCTACGACCGGCCCGATGCAGGTCTCGAACCCGTGCCGCAGAGCGTGTTCGACCAGCTGCAGGCAGAGCTAGCCCAACCCTTTTCGAGCGAGATGAGCCATGGCTGAACCCCTGCTGCAGGCGAAAGGCATCGAGGTTACCTATGGCAACCGCAGGCGCGGCGGCGTCAAGGTGCTGCACGGCATCGACCTCTCTCTCGACCGCGGCGAGACGATCGGCATCGTCGGCGAATCGGGATCCGGCAAGACGACGCTCGGCCGGGCGCTTCTCAGGCTGGTGGATGTCTCCGCCGGCGAAATCCGCTTTGCCGGTCAGGACATCACCCATCTCGACGATGGCGCCATGCGGCCTTACCGCAAGCGCATGCAGATGATCTTCCAGGATCCCATGGCCTCGCTCAATCCGCGGCACACCATCGGCCAGATCCTTGGTGACCCCCTGCGCTTCCACGGACTGGCCAGGAGCGGGGCCGATGCAGACCAGCGCATACGCCGCATGCTCGACCGGGTCGGCCTGCCGTCGATCGTGCTCGGGCGCAACCCGCACGAGCTTTCCGGCGGCCAGCGCCAGCGCGTGGGGATCGCCCGCGCGGCGCTGCTCGAGCCGGAATTCGTGCTGGCGGACGAGATCGTCTCAGGCCTCGACGTCTCGACCCAGGCGCAGGTGCTGAACCTGCTCAAGGGGCTGTGCCGCGACCTCGGCCTCGCCATGGCCTTCATCAGCCACGACCTCTCCGTCATCCGCGCCGTGTGCGACCGAGTCACGGTCATGCGGAATGGCCGGGTGGAGGAGGAGGGCGCCTGCGCCGAGGTCTTCGCCGCGCCGAAGTCCGATTATACCAGGCTGCTTCTCGATGCCATTCCGCTGCCGGAAGTCGATGCCGGCTGGCTGAAGGGGCCGGAAGCCGCCTGACGCCGGAAGGGGCCGGCCTGCCGGCTCCCTCGATTGCTCCCGTTCCGTCTTCTGTCCCGCGCCGGAAAAGCGGGTTCGGCGCGACGGTGCCGCGCGCGCCGGATTTGCCCGCCACCAGAGGAGAGCAGCATGAAAAGACTGATCCGTACCCTTGTCCTCGGCCTTCCGCTCCTTGCCGGCGCCGGCATGGCCAAGGCCGATTCCATCCCCGGTATCAGGGGCCATGATCATACCGGCATTACCGTGCCGGACATGAAGCAGGCCGTGAGCTTCTTCACCGACGTCGTCGGCTGCGAGAAGGCGATGAGCTTCGGCCCCTTCGCCGATGACAAGGGCACCTTCATGCAGGACGTTCTCGGCGTCGATCCAAAGGCGGTGATCGAGGAAATCACCATGCTGCGCTGCCAGTTCGGCTCCAATATCGAGCTCTTCAAGTATACCGCGCCCGACCAGAAGGACCTGACGCCGAAGAACAGCGATATCGGCGGTTTCCACATCGCCTTCTACGTGGATGACGTCGCGGCCGCCAAGACCTATCTGGAAGGCAAAGGCATCAAGACCCGCATGGGACCAATCCCCGTCGAGCAGGGCCCCGCCGCCGGCCAGACCATTCTCTATTTCCAGGCGCCCTGGGGTCTGCAGCTGGAAGCGATCAGCTATCCCAAGGGCATGGCCTATGAGAAGGACGCGAAGACGGTCCTCTGGAGCGTGAGAGACCCGGCGAAGTAACCGAAGGCGCCAAGGCGGAGCGTCCGGAAGGCGCTTCGCCCATGGCTGAGGCCGGCAAAGCAAAATAGTTTAAGTCTAAACTATTTTGTCGCACCCGCGCCGGAACTGATTGACACCCGGTCAGCGGGTGGTAAGTTTTAAACTTAAAATATCAAGCCGGATCCCGTCCGGCGCGACTTGGAGGACCGGAACATGCGGATCGTTTGCATTGGCGGAGGCCCTGCCGGCCTTTATTTCGGCCTGTTGATGAAGAAGCTCCACCCCGAGCATCATATCCGGGTGGTGGAGCGCAACCGTCCCTATGACACTTTTGGCTGGGGCGTCGTGTTTTCCGATGCCACCATGGAAGCCATGAAGGTCTGGGATCCGGAAAGTGCCGCCGAAATCCAGGATGCCTTCAACCACTGGGACGATATCGAGGTGTGGTTCAAGGGCACGC
>CAMFHT010000049.1 GCA_945952245.1 uncultured Rhizobium sp.
GGTCAGCATGCCGGGAGAGGCGGCCTATAGCGCGGCCAAGGCCGCGATCAGGGGAATGAGCGGGTCGGTTGCGCTCGATGTGGCAAAGCAGGGCATCATGATCAATTCCGTGGCGCCAGGCTGGGTCGCGACGGCGTCGCAGACCGAGATCGAGGCAAAGGCCGGCTTGGCAACGCCCATCGGTCGGTCCGGAACGCCGGACGAGATGGCAGCGATGGTGGCTTTCCTCGCAAGTCCCGGCGCGAGCTATGTCACGGGGCAGGTCTTCGTGGTCGACGGCGGCAACTGCCTGATCGAGCTCAAGGGCTGACCCTCAGGCCTTTTTCCCCGGCAGGCCCGTCGCCAGCACCGCTCCGCCGATGACCAGTAAAGCGGCAAGAGCCAGCGTCAGCGAGGCGGGTGCAGCGCCCGTCAGCACCAGCAGAGCCGTCGAGATCAGAGGCGCCATGTAGGAGAGCGTGCCGAGCAGCGAGATGTTGCCGTGCTTGGTCGCGTGGTCCCAGGCGAGGAAGGCAAGACCGACCGGCCCGAGACCGAGCGCCAGCACCGCCGCCCATTGAACGCCGGTCGGCGACACCGTGTCCTCGAAGGCGAGATGACAGAAGAGAGCGGCAACGGCAACGGCCCCGCAGACGCCGACCAGCATGCCCGAGGGCGTGCCCTGGAAACGGCGGTTCAGGACGGAATAGCCGGACCAGACGAAGGCGCAGCCGAGCGCCGCCAGATAGCCGAGCGCCGAGCCGCCGCCACCGAGCGTGCCACCCTTGGCGAGGATGATGAGCGCCGTGCCGGCGAAGCCCAGAACCGCTCCGCCGATATGGCGCGCCTTCAGCCGCTCGCCGGGCAGCATGGCGGAAAAGAGCACGATGAAGAGCGGCCAGAGGTAGCAGATGATGCTCGCCTCCCCGACCGGCGCGTTCTGCAGCGCATAGAAATAGAGGGCGTGATAGCCGAAAAGGCCGAGAAAGGCCGTGATCCAGGGTGCGGCCGGCTGCTTCAGTTCCGAAAGCCCGGCCTTGCCCCGCACTCCCAGCACCACCATCCCGCCGGCAAAGGCGATGGCAAAGGTGAGCGCCATCAGCTGGAACGGCGGGATGGCGCCCGCCGTCGCCGTGAAGAGCGCAAGAAGCGCCCAGAGAAGCACGGAAATGATGCCGATCAGGGTGGCGCGGCTGGTGGCGTTCATGGCAGGCCTTGTCTGTCTGTGTCAGACCCGGCTCTTAGCAAGGGGCGTGGCAGCCTGTCTTGAACATTCCGGATCGGCTTGGATCATTCCCGCGGTTTCCAGCCTTCGATAGGCAGCGGGACTGATGCCGGCATGCTTCTTCAGGCGGCGCGTCAGCGCGCTCTGGTCCGCATGGCCTGTCAGATCGGCGATCTCGGATATCGGCAGCCTCGTTTCGGAGAGCAGCTGAAGCGCCTTTTCAAACCGCATATGGGTGAGTTGCGCATAGGGGGTTCGCCCACGGATCGTGCGGAAGGCTGCATTGAGGCGATGCACCGCGACCCCTGCAGCCGAGGCAATGTCCGTCACCGTGATTTGCCTTTCGAGATTGCGGACCATGAATGCCGTAGCTCTTTCCACGGCCTTTGCCGAGGCCTGATCTGCTTGCGGTGCATCACCCAGCGCAGCCAGGAGCAGCGAGCACCAGTGTCCTGCCATGTCGGCTGAAAATGCAGGTGCCGCCGTACGGTACTCGAGAAGCGCCTGCAGAGGTCGTGCCATGCCGAAGAAGGCCTGCCGTCCGAAACGCTCTTCCATAAGGCCGTCCGGCCTCAGGCTCCTGACATCGGCGACGAGAAAGCGATTGTCGCCGCCTGCCTGGAAGGCATGTTGCGTGCCCGAGGGAATGACGGCCCCCTGCCCCTGCCGCACCGCCCCGGCCCGGCCGCCGATCTCCATGTCGAGCTTGCCTTTCACCGGGAGCACGATCTGCCAGAAATCATGGTCATGGCTTTCCGTGACACGGCCATATGTCCGGAACTCCAGCGCATCCACGTGCATGCCGCTCTCCCCTCTCCGATCATGCCTTGAATACGAGGGCTTTTTCCTGCCGCGTCTTCTGGCTAAGCTCCCGCATATCAGATTCGAAAGGTATAGTATGACGTCTCCCGTTGATCCCGTGAAGCTCGACAAGCTTGCCGAAGTCGCCATCAAGATCGGCCTGCAATTGCAGGAAGGCCAGGACCTCGTCCTCACCGCCCCGATCGCCGCCCTGCCGCTGGTGCGGCTGCTGACGAAACACGCCTACATGGCCGGCGCCGGCCTCGTCACCACCTTCTACGCGGACGAGGAATGCACGCTCGCCCGCTATGCCCATGCGCCGGACGTCAGCTTCGACCGCGCTTCCGGCTGGCTCTACGAAGGCATGGCCAAGGCCTTCGAGAACGGGGCGGCACGACTTGCCATCGCCGGCGACAATCCCATGCTGCTTTCCAGCCAGGATCCTGCCAAGGTGGCGCGCGCGAACCGCGCCAATTCCATGGCCTACAAGCCGGCGCTGGAAAAGATCGCCAATTTCGAGATCAACTGGAACATCATCTCCTATCCCAATCCGTCCTGGGCAAAGCTCGTCTTCCCGGATCTGCCGGAAGAGGAGGCCGTGGCACGGCTCGCCGATGCCATCTTCGCGGCATCACGCATCGACGTGGCGGACCCGGTCGCGGCCTGGAAGGAGCACAACGCCAACCTCGCAAGGCGTTCCGAATGGTTGAACGGCCGGCGCTTCGATGCGCTGCACTTTATCGGCCCCGGCACGGACCTGAAGGTCGGTTTGGCGGATGGCCATGAATGGCAGGGGGGTGCCGCCACCGCCAAGAACGGCATCGTCTGCAATCCCAATATCCCCACCGAGGAAGTCTTCACGACGCCCCATGCCTTGAAGGTGGAAGGCCATGTCTCGAGCACGAAGCCGCTCTCGCACCAGGGAACGCTGATCGACGACATCCGTGTCCGGTTCGAAGGTGGACGCATCGTCGAGGCCAAGGCAGGCCGCGGCGAGGACGTGCTGCTCAAGGTGCTGGACACGGACGAAGGCGCGCGTCGCCTCGGCGAGGTGGCTCTCGTTCCTCATTCATCGCCCATCTCGGCAAGCGGCGTGCTCTTCTACAACACGCTCTTCGACGAGAACGCTTCCTGCCATATCGCGCTCGGCCAATGCTATTCGAATTGCTTCGTCAATGGCGGTGCGTTGACGCCGGATCAGGTGAAGGCGCAGGGCGGCAATTCCAGCCTCATCCATATCGACTGGATGATCGGCTCGGGCGAAGTGGATATCGACGGCATCAACGCAGACGGCAGCCGCGTGCCGGTCATGCGCAGGGGAGAATGGGCCTGATGCGGGCACCGCGCTTTGCAGCGATAGGCGGTGCCGGTTGGCTGGGAGGCGCTCTCGTCCGAGCAGCACTCGACACGGGGGTGATTGCGGCGGAAACAACCGTCGTGACTTCTCGCAGCCTGAGGCGGGAGGGTTTTGATGCCTATGCCGGCCTGACTGTGACTGCCGACAATGCCGCAGCCGCTCGAGATGCCGATATCGTGCTGCTGACGGTTCGTCCGCAGGACCTTGCAGGCATGGATCTGAACCTTTCCGGCAAACTGGTCATGTCCGTCATGGCCCTGGTGCCCATGGCCGAACTGCACCGGCGGTTCCTTGCAGACCGCATCATACGGGCCATGCCGAACGCGGCGGCGGCCAATGGGCTTTCCTATTCGCCCTTCCTTGTCTCCGCTGGTGCAAGCGAAGAGGACTCGGCCTTCGCGCAGGCCTTCCTCTCGGCATCAGGAATTGCCGAACGGATAAACTCGGAAGCGGAGCTTGATTACCTGACTGGCCTCACCGGCTCCGGCCCTGCCTTTTTCGCCATGTTTGCTGCCGCAATGCAGCGGAATGCGGTAGCCCACGGCTTGCCGGCGGACAGGGCCAGGCGCGCCATCAGCCAGCTCGTGAAGGGGGCGGCGCTGGAACTCGCTGGCGCACCGTCCATGCAGGAGCTGGTGGACGTGTTCCTCGACTATGACGGCACGACGGCGGCGGGCATTCGTGCGGCCGAAGCAAACAATCTCGATGCCGTAGTGCATGCCATGCTGTCGGCAGCCGCGAAAAAGGCAGCCGAAGGCATCTGATCAGAAGAGGCTTCCCTGCTTCGGCTTTTCCGCTGCTCCGCCTTCCGCCTTGACCGGTTTCTTCTTCGACAAGGCGCTGCCTGTGATCCCTTCCCCGGCAAGGGCCTTGACCCGACCGTCGGCGAACTCGATCGACAGGGCCTCACCGGAACGTACCGCCGCGGCCGTCGTCACCACGTGGTAGTCTCCGTTCCAGATGACGGCATAGCCGCGCTTCAGCACGTTCTTGTAGGCGAGCGACTGCAGCACGCGGTCCTGCGCGGCAACCGCCTGACGCTCGCGCCGCAGCCGGTTCATGAGGGCATTGTCGGCGTGGCGGACGAGATTGCCGAGGCGCTCCTTCTGCCTGATGTGATCGGCCTTCAGCCTGAACGGCACGCCGTCGAGCGCTCCTCCGGCGCGGTGCAGGCGGAAGCGGCTCTGGTCGAGCAGGCGTTCGATCAGCCGGCGGACCCGGTCCATGTCGTGGTTCAGCCGCTGGCGGCTCTGGACGATGCGGTTCGAGAGAATGTCCGGGCGTAGGCCGCCGCCGATCCGCTCGAAGCGCTGGCGCTTGTTGAGGACGGTCACCTCGAGGCAACGCCCGAGCGAGGCCGAGGCTTCGTCGAACCGCCGGCGCGGGAGCGCCAGCAGCTGGTCGAGCGAGGGAAAGGCCCGCATCAGGGATCGGAGGGATTGCCGCCTCAGATCCATCTGTCTCGTCTTGGCGGAGGAAAGCCGCGCTGAAAGCCCGGCGACCTGCGCCTCGAGATCGGCCTTCACGGGCACGGCCATTTCCGCGGCGCCCGTCGGCGTCGGCGCGCGGACGTCTGCGGCATGGTCGATCAGCGTCCAGTCGGTCTCGTGGCCGACGGCGGAAATGAGCGGTATCTCGCTCTCGGCGGCAGCCCGCACCACGGCCTCGTCGTTGAAGCTCCAGAGATCCTCCAGGCTGCCGCCGCCGCGGGCGACGATCAGCACGTCCGGCCGGGCGATCGCATCATCGGGTCCGAGCGCATTGAAACCGCGGATGGCACGAGCCACTTCGTCGCCAGATCCTTCGCCCTGCACCTTCACGGGCCAGACCACGACATGAACGGGGAAACGGTCGGAGATCCGGTGAAGAATGTCCCGGATGACAGCCCCCGTCGGCGATGTCACGACGCCGATCACCCGCGGCAGGAAGGGCAGGAGCTGCTTGCGTCCCGCATCGAACAGGCCTTCTGCGCCGAGCTTCCTCTTCCGCTCCTCGATCAGCGCCATGAGGGCGCCTGCGCCTGCGGGCTCCAGCGTCTCGATGACGATCTGGTACTTGGGCGATCCGGGGAAGGTCGTGACCTTGCCGGTGGCGATCACCTCCATGCCTTCTTCGGGCCTGAACTTCAGCCGCGACATGGTGCCTTTCCAGATCACCGCATCGATCCGCGCCCGGTCGTCCTTCAGCGAGAAATAGGCATGGCCGGAGCTGTGCGGTCCGCGATAGCCGGAGATCTCGCCGCGCACGCGCACCTGGTCGAAGGCCGTTTCCACGGTCCGTTTGATGGAGCCGGAAAGCTCGGAGACCGAATACTCCGTCAGGTTTCCGGCAGGGGCTGGATCGAACAGGTTTGTCATGCGTTTGTCTTACATCAATTTTTGTTCGGAGGAGACGGTCTATACGAATTGTGAAGGTTAAGGCCTCAATTTAATCCCATCCAGGGCGGAAACTGGGCGATCCTTCCAATGCGACAGTTTCGGACAAGGTTTCCGTAAGAACTTTATTTCACTGTCGATCTGACTAGGCGGGAGGCCAGAAGGATGATCGTAGCAACGTGTATCATGATTGGACTGGCAGCGGGCATGACGCGGTCTATCCTTTCGATCGCTTCGGTGGCCGTTCTGATCGGCCTGACCTTTGTCGCGGCCACACTGACCACGATGACGTGGACCTCGCTTATTTCACTCGGGCTCGCGATTGCCGGTTACAACATCGGCCTGATCACCTTCGTGGCCGCCGGCGCAATCCAGGCGATCCGTTCCACGCCAGCACGATGAAACCTGCCCGCACAGCTCATATATGACAAGGCGTGGAGCAATCTGCGCCTTTTTCAATTGAGCCTTACCCGGAAAATCCGCATTCCGCGGGCATGACCGGAGACCGGCTCCAGATAGGCCGGGACCTCCCCCCGCATCAGCGCAGCATAGAACCCGTCCGGCTTCATCGCCGCGAGGTCGCGCGTCTGGATCTCCGTCGGGCAGAACACAACATAGCCGACATCGGCACCACGCAAGAAGGCCGGTGTCTCGGCGGGGACGGACAGCCCGGCATTCAGTTCCGTCAGCATGCCGCCCTGGTTCCGATGGTAGGGCGCGCTGAGCACGCGATGTGGCGTAAAGCGCAGGATGTGCACGCCGAGATCGGACGGAGCCATGACGACCCCTGGCGGCTGATCAGCGAGCGGCTTAAGGGCCTCCTGAGAGGTACAGCTGCTTTCTGCCGCGACGGCCGGACCGGCGAGCCCGGCGGCAAGGTTCATGCCTCCCTTCGACAGGAAAAGCCCGCCGACCGACCAGATGAGCGGCAGCGAAACGAGCACGGAGCCGACATAGGCAAGGCCGCGGACTGCGTTCGCCGGCTTCTCCTGCTGCCAGGACCTGAGATCGGAGACCAGGAGCGCCATCGGCAGGATGGCGACCAGATTGGAGTACATCGAGCCGCGCACCTGGATGAGCGTCACTGCCAGAGTGATCATGGAGAGGATGCCGAGCACCAGGTGCAGTTCCATCCGGTCCCGTCTGACGATGCGGATCATGCAGACGAGAACGGCAAGCGCACCGACCGCATAGAAGCCGCCGGCGAGCGAGGGCTGCACGCGAATCTGCTGCAGGAAGGACCGGGCCTCTATCACCTTGCCGAGCCAGAGTTCCGTCAGCATCGGATCAAGGCTCGCCAAGGGATTGCCGAGGCACTGCGGCGCAATCGCCTTGGCCGTGCCGAGAACGGCAAGGCCTGTCGCAGCCAGCATCCCGAAGCGAACCGCGCGGTGAAGGCGCGCGACGTTGCCAAGGCCCGAGGCGACAAACAGCAGGAAGCCACCGACGGAGGCGATGGAATAGAAGCCGAGCGAGAGGTTGTCGCAGGTGACCATGCCATAGAGGTGCGGCGGGGTGGTCGCGAAGAAGGCCGCCGTCACCGTCAGCACCAGCGCCATGGAAAAAGCGGCTGCCTGCCGGCCAGCCGCGCGGCCATACCAGCCCCACTGCGCAGCGACGGCCAGGCACACGCCCGCCACGAATGGAACGGTTTCCGCCCCGATCGCAAGGCTCATCCCGGCGGCAATGCCGGCGATGGCATAGGAGCGTACCCGCCGTTCCGGATCCACCATCATGGCCAGGATCAAGGCCGCAAGCGTCAGCTGCGCATTGTGATGGTCGATCGAGCCGACACCGAACCGGCCCATGCCGTAGACATAGAGAATGGCCATGCCGCTCGCCACGTGCATGGCAACGCGCCCACCGGCCCGGAGCGCTGCAAGCCCGACGAGCCAGACGAGGATAGCAGCGAGCACCAGCGGCCAGATGGCAAGGGCCAGCGCCTCGGCCCGCTCCGGCGATGCGAAGATACGGAAAAACCCGATCAGGAAGGCAATCGGCAGATCGATGAATCGCGACCAGTGCATGAGCGTGCCGCCGGCACGCCCAAGGCGATACTGGGTCATGTCGTACCAGGCCTGACCATTCAGAAGGTCGCGCACTTCGATCAGCCGCATGACGTCGTCATTGTCGGCACCGACATAATCGGTTCCGACCCAGAGATGACCGGCGATAAGGCACAGGATCATGAAGAGGCTGTAGCCGATGGCTGCCGGCGGATACTGGTCCGCCCGTCCGGATCGCGAATTGGCAGGTGACGGCATGGCCGGCACACTGCTGCCATCCGCTCGCAGGAAATTAAGCGCCATGGCCTCTCGCTTCCGTCTTCTCTTCAGGCGGAAACGCTACCTTAACCTTCCCAAGAAATAGTAAATCGCAACAGTCCGACGTGTCCCGGAGGCTGTTTCCTGTGTAGCGAGTAGAAACAGATGTCCGAACCGACCGCCGGAGAACCGCGCATTGCCGTTCTTCTTCCGTGTTACAACGAAGCCTCGACCATCGAGGCCGTCATCCGCGGCTTCCGGGAAGCATTGCCGCAGGCGGGCATCTACGTTTACGACAACAATTCGACCGATGGCACAGCGCTCAAGGCCATGCTGGCCGGCGCCACCGTGCGCAGCGAGCCGCGTCAAGGCAAGGGCCATGTGGTGCGCCGCATGTTCTCCGATATCGAGGCGGATATCTACATCATGGCGGACGGCGACGGCACCTATGCACCCGCCGATGCCCGCCACCTGATCACGGACATGATCGGCAACCGGGCCGACATGGTCGTCGGTGCCCGCCGCGGTGTGCATGACGACGCGGGACGCCAGGGCCATGCCTTCGGCAACAGGCTCTTCAACATTCTCTATCGTTCGATCTTCGGCACCGGCTTCTCCGACATCTTCTCCGGCTACCGGGCCTTCTCGCGGCGTTTCGCGAAGACCTTTCCCGCCATGTCCGCCGGCTTCGAGATCGAGACGGAAATGTCCGTACATGTCTGGCGGCTGAAACTGCCGGTGAGCGAAATCGAGCTTCATTATGGCCGCCGCCCGGAAGGCTCCCATTCTAAGCTTTCGACCTTCAGGGACGGGGCAAAGATCCTCTGGATGTTCGCCATGCTGATGAAGGAAACGCGCCCGTTTGCCTTTTTCAGCCTTCTTGGCCTGGCCTTTGCCGCCTTGAGCGGCGTACTGATGGCGCCTGTCGTCTACGACTACATGCTGACCGGCCTCGTACCCCGCCAGCCGACCTGGATCCTCTCCATGGCGCTGATGATGATCGCCTTCATGCTTTGGACGGCAGGCACCATTCTCGATTCCGTGGCGCGCGCGCGCGCAGAGCAGCTGCGCCTCGCCTATAATGCAATACCGAGCCTCGATGCAGTTCAATATGAACAGGGAGGCGCATCCTTGGAAGGCAAGGCAGAGGCCGCATGATCAGCCGGGAGCGTTTCAGGCGGCTCCTCGCCTTCGGCATTGCCGGAACGAGCGGCTTTCTCACCGATGCGGGCAGCCTGCATCTGATGATCACCTACACACCGCTCGGACCTTACATGGCGCGCGTGCTCTCGATCGCGCTCGCCATGGCCGTGACCTGGCAGATCAACCGCAACTTCACCTTCGAGCGTTCGGGCCGGACCGCCGTCGACGAAGGCGTGCGCTACACCTTCGTCGGCATTCTGGGGGCGGTCCTGAACTATGCCGTCTATGCGACGCTGATCTACACCATGCCACTTCTTCAGCCGGTAGCGGCCGTGGTCGCGGCGTCACTCGCGGCCATGGTCTTCAGCTATTTCGGCTATTCCCGTTTCGTGTTCCGGAACGGGAAGTCCTGATCAGACGGTTTCCCAGCCGTCCTTCTCGCTGGCGCGGTAGATTGCGTCGATGAAGGCCTGGTTGGACCGCGAGCTTTCGAGCGAAACCACGTCATTGTCCTCGCCTGCTGCCGCCTTTGCGAAGGCTTCAGCCTCGCACTTGTACTGGCGGCTGTCCGGGAAGCGGAAGATCTGGGACGTGCCGTGGTTCTGGTTGGTGAGCTCCACCTCTTCGGCGCCGTAGCGATCGGCGTTGAAGGGCGATTTCACCTCGATGAAGCCTTCCGTGCCGTGGAAGACCATGACCTGCCGCGCAGCAAGCTGGGTGGAGATGTAGAAGCTCAGCTCGAAGTCGCCAAAATCGGCGCGAACGGAGGAGTAGATGTCCGTGCCGAATTCCGGATCGCGCTCGGTCGTCGCCTGCACGCGCTTCGGTTCGGCACCGGTGACGAAGCGGGTGGTGATCGTCGGATAGACGCCGATGTCCGGCAGGCCACCGCCGCCGAGTTCGGGAATGTTGCGCATGTTGCCGGGGTCGCGGTTGAAATAGGTGACGGCGCCCTGCACGTGGCGAAGCCTGCCGATCGCACCCTGTTTCAGGAGTTCGCGCACCTTCCGCCAGACCGGCGCATAGGTGACCATGAAGGCCTCAGACACGATCACCTTGTTGCGGTCGCGGGCGGCGATGAGATCGTCGATCTCGGAGGCCTTGAGCGCGATCGGCTTTTCGCAGAGCACGTGCTTGCCGGCATCCGCGGCCTTGATCGTCCACTCCACGTGCTGGGAGGTCGGCAGCGGAATGTAGACGGCGTCGATCACGTCGCTTGCCAGCATGTCCTCGTAGGAGCCGAAGGCATGCGGGACGGAGAAGCGGTCGGCGAGGTCGCGGGCCTTGCCGAGATCGCGGCTGGCAATGGCGGTGACCACGGCATTTTCCGCATCCTGGATCGCGGGGATGACCAGTTCACGGCCGATCTTGGCCGTGGAAAGAATACCGAAACGAAGCATGAAGTCCTCCCTTGAAACGATTGAATGGCGCGCACGTTACTGAGCCCGTGGCGCGCTGGCAACGGGGCTCAGGGGACGAAGGGTCAAAGGCAGATCAAATCGTGAAGCCGTTCAGCCGTTCGTCAAGCAGGCTGATCGTCTCCGCATCCGCATTGGCGAAGGCGAAGCGGAGATAGCCGGTCTGATCCTCGCCGAAGTAGGAGCCGGGAACGCAGAGCACGCCGGCCTTGAGCGCCAGCTGCTCCGAGACCTTCGCCGCATGTACGCCCGGGAAAGGATGGCGGATGAAGGCGAAATAGGCGCCGATCGAATCCATGCGCCAGTCCGGCACCTTGGCCATCACGGCCTTCAGTGCCGCGGCGCGGCGGTCGATCTCGGCGCGATTGTCCTGCCGCCAGCCCTTGAGTGCCGGGATCGCCTTGGTGACGGCGGCCTGGGCGGAACGGGGCGCACAGATCTGCAGGTTGTCCATGACCTTGGCGACCTGAGCGACGACTTCAGGCGAAGCCGTGATCGCGCCCATGCGCTGGCCGGGAATGCAGAAGGCCTTGGAGAAGCTGTAGAGGCCAATCAGCGTCTTCTCCCAGCCGGGGCGCGCGAAGAGCGCATGCGGCCGGTCGATCGCCTGCGGCAGGAAGTCCCTGTATGTCTCGTCGAGGATCAGCCAGCAGCCGTTCTTCTCGCAGAGCTCGAAGAGTGCGTTGAGCAGGCTCTCCGGGTAGATGGCGCCCGTCGGATTGTTGGGCGTGACGAGGCAGACCGCCTTGACGGAGGGATCGATTGCGGCGGCCAGCGCCTCGATGCTCGGCACGAAGCCGTTCTGAGGCTCGCAATTCACCTGCCGTACCTTCATTCCCAGCATGGAAAGGCTGATTTCCTCGTTGAAATAGAACGGATTGGTGGTCACGATCGTATCGCCATAGGCCATGATGGCAAGGCAGGTGGCGATGAAAGCCTGGTTAGCCCCTGCGGTAACGTGGATGTTCCCGGCCCTAACGGGCGCGCCATAGGTCTCCGAGACATAGGCTGCATAGGCCTCCCGAAGCGGCTGTTCGCCCTCGATCGGGCCGTAGCTCACATTGGCGCGGGACAGTGCTTCCTCGGACAGGAAGTTCAGCATGTCCGGATGCGGCGGATAGCCGGGCACGGCCTGCGAGAGATCTATCAGCTTGCCGCGGTGCCCGTCATAGGCGCGCCCCCAGGCGAGAACGGTCGGAATGGCCGGCGGGTTGAGGCGTTCGACAAGCGGATTGAAACGGGACATGGGCAGGCTGTTCCTCTTGTTTGTCTTTCCTCCATCGATAGGACAGCCGCCGTTATCCTGCAATGGTGATTGTCGAAGCTTGAAATATGGGGCGTTGTCTTTTGTCGCGCTCTGCCGTGTACTGGCTTCGACAAGGGGAGGTCGTTAGATGAAACTCGACGGCAGGCGCGTTCTCATCACCGCCGGAGCATACGGCATCGGCAAGGCCATGGCCGAGGGATTCGAGGCCGCCGGTGCCCGGGTCGCGATTGCCGACGCAGACGAGGCGGCGCTTGCCGCCTGCCCCGGACATTGGCTGAAGTCCTGCCTCGACGTGGCGAACGAGGACGCCGTGGCGGATTTCGTCGCCGAGGTCGACGCTGCGTTCGGAGGGCTCGACGTGCTCTGCGCCAATGCGGGCATTGCAGGACCGACGGCGACCGTCGAGAACATCGCCCTTGAAGACTGGCGCCGCTGCGTCTCCGTCAACCTGGAAGGCGCGTTTCTCTTCGCAAAGCATGCGATCCCGGCGATGAAGCGGCAGAAGGCGGGCGCGATCATCCTCACCTCCTCGACCGCCGGCATTTACGGCTACCCGAACCGCGCGCCCTATGCCTCCGCGAAATGGGCGATCAACGGCTTCATGAAGACGCTCGCCATGGAGCTTGGCCCCTTCGGCATCCGCGCCAATTCCATCTGCCCCGGCTCGGTCCACGGTCCGCGCATGGAGCGCGTGATGGAAAAGGAGGCGGCTTTGAAGAAAACGACGCGAGATGCGATCTACGAGGGCTATGCCTCGGGCACCTCGATGAAGAGCTTCGTGCACGCGGAAGATATCGCCAAAATGGCCATCTTCCTCGCCTCCGATGCGGCCCGCTTCGTCTCGGGCCAGATCATTGCGGTCGATGGTCATACCGAAAATCCGGACCCGAAGGTCTAGACCTTCACCACTGCCCGTCCGCGGGTGAGATCGCGAATGAGGTCCAGAACAGGCGGCAGCGCATGCCTTGGCATGATGAAGTCGAGCACCGCGCCCTGATCCGTGAACGCCTCGTCCTCCAGCCTCAGATCCGGCACGGGCAGGAGCCGCGCCTTCAGCACCGCCATGTCCTGGAAATCGCAGGCGACGGAAAACCTCGCGCTTTCGACGATCGGCCCCTTCTCGATCAGCTTCAGGCACTGGCCCGCCGTGCCGCCATAGGCGCGCACGAGGCCGCCGCTGCCGAGTAGCATGCCGCCGAACCATCGGGTGACGAGAACCACGACCCGGTCCAGCTCGTTGCCCTCGATCACCTGCAGAATCGGTTTGCCGGCCGTGCCGCCCACTTCGCCGTCATCGCTGAAGCGTACCTTCGGGCCGATCTTCCAGGCATGGCAGTTGTGGCTCGCGGTCGGATCGGCATGCGCGGCAATGAAGGCGCGCGCTTCCTCTTCCGTCTCGACCGGACCCGCCCAGGCGACGAAACGGCTCTTCTTGATCTCTTGGGCAAAGCTGCCCGGCTGCTTCAGCATGAACATGAAATTGTCCTACAAGGCCCTGCACCCGAAGGAAACCTTCACTCTTCCCTGCCCATGCTTTTCAGCACATCCTTCACATTGTGCCGGTGCACCTTCTCGTAAGGCCCGAAATAGGCTGCACCACCGGTAGCAAAGCTATCGGCGGCAAACTCCGTAAGCGGTAACTTACCCAAATCCGGCTCCCGCGCCAGCCTCAGAAGTTTCGCGACGTAGATCCTCGTCGCCTCGATCAGCCGGCGATCATAGCCGCCCGAGGCTATCAGGTCGGGATCGCCGTGGTTGGGCAGGATCCTCTCGAAACGGAATTCGGCCATTCGGTCGAGCTCGACCAGGTGGGTCGAGAGATGCTCCGGTTCGGAGACATAAGTCACGCTGTCCTCCAGCGTATCGCCGGCAAAGATGAGGTCACGCGAGGGCATCAGCATCACGCTTTCGTCGTGGCTGTGAATGTCGACCAGTTGCAACTCGAGATCGATCCTGCCGACTTTCACGGAGAGGTGCTCCTCGAAGATCCGGTTCGGCAGGATCAGCGGCCTGATCGGCGGATCGTCGTTCTCGAGCTTCTCGCGGTTCGCCTCGAGAGCACGGAGCGTCCGGCTGTTGGCGATGATCTCGCAATCGGCGAAGACCGCGTTCCCGGCCACATGGTCCGTGTGCCAGTGCGAGAGCACGAGCCTGAGCTTGCGGTACCCCGCCTGCTCCAGCGTGCGGCGGATGATGCGCGCATGGGCGAGCGACATCTGGGGATCGTAGACCAGGGCCTCGTCGCCATCGACAACGGCATAGGAGCAGGTGCCGAGCGAGAAGGCGCCGTCATCGAGCCAGTTGGCCTGCGGCCCGTGCACGCGCAGATCCGGAATGCGGCCGTCGTAGAAAGCAAAGACCTCGGGATAGGGCCGCAGGATCTTCATTGTGGAGCCGAGTTCGAACATGGTCCCTCCCCGTTGGATCGAGCCGCGCAAAAGAAAAGCCGGGACCAGGTCCCGGCTTTGGAAGATGCATCAATGACGGTTCTCAGGAAAGGGTAGCGACCGCTTTTGCGATGCGCTCCAGTGCCGTCTTCAATTCCTTTTCCGACGTCGCATAGGAGATGCGGAAGAAGGGAGCGAGGCCGAAGGCCGTGCCCGGAACCATGGCGACGTCATGGCTTTCCATCAGCCAGCTGCAGAAATCGCGGTCGGTTTCCAGCACCTTGCCGTCGGGCGTCTTCTTGCCGATCAGGCCGGCGCAGCTCGCAAAGGTGTAGAAGGCGCCTTCCGGCTTCGGGCATTCGATGCCGGGAATGGCGTTCAGGCCGTCCACCACCAGATCGCGGCGCTTCTGGAAGTCGAGGCAGCGTACCTTCACGATGTCCTGCGGGCCGGTGAGCGCCACGAGCGCGGCGGCCTGGCTGACGGAGGATGGGCAGGAGGTTGCCTGGCTCTGGATCACGGCCATGGCCTTGATCAGCGCCTTCGGGCCACCGCCATAGCCGATGCGCCAGCCGGTCATGGCATAGGACTTGGAGACGCCGTTGATGGTGAGCGTCCGGTCCTTCAGGCGCGGCTCCACCTCTGCCGGGGTCGAGAATTCGAAGCCGTCGTAGAGGATGTGCTCGTACATGTCGTCCGCCATCACCCAGACCTGCGGGTGGCGGAGAAGCACGTCCGTCAGCGCCTTGTAGTCGGCCCGCGAATAGGCGGCGCCCGAGGGGTTGGAGGGCGAATTGAGCAGCAGCCAGCGCGTCTTCGGCGTGATCGCCGCCTCCAGCCGTTCTGGCGAAAGGCGGAAACCCTCGTCCTTGCCGCAGGGGATGAGCACCGGCACGCCGCCCGCGATCTGGACGATGTCCGAATAGGAGACCCAGTAGGGCGTCGGGATGATGACCTCGTCGCCCGGATCGAGCGTTGCCATCATGGCATTGTAGATCACCTGCTTGGCGCCGGTCGAAACCGTGATCTCGTCCGGGGTATAGTCGAGATTGTTGTCCGCCTTGAACTTGGCGGCAATGGCCGCCTTGAGTTCCGGCGTGCCGTCGAGGTTCGTATACTTGGTCTTGCCGGCGCGGATCGCCTCGATCGCGCCGTCCTTGATGAAGTCGGGCGTGTCGAAATCCGGCTCGCCGGCTCCCAGGATGATCATGTCGCGGCCGGAGCGCTTGAGTGCTGCCGCCCGCGCGCCGATCTGCAGGATCTCGGAGACACCGATGGCCGAGATCCGGGATGCGGGGCGGAACACCGCCCCGTTTGAGATGCTGTCAGCCATCGGCCCTTCTCCTTATTCCACGTCGAACTTGACGCCCTGCGCGAGCGGCAGGGACGCGCCGTAGTTGATGGTGTTGGTGGCGCGGCGCATGTAGCCCTTCCAGGCATCCGAGCCGGATTCTCGGCCGCCGCCGGTTTCCTTCTCGCCACCGAAGGCGCCGCCGATTTCGGCACCCGACGGGCCGATATTGACGTTTGCGATGCCGCAATCGGAGCCGCGTGCGGACACGAAGGCCTCGGCTTCACGGATGTTGTTGGTGAAGATCGAGGACGACAGGCCCTGCGGCACGTCGTTGTTCAGCGCCAGCGCATCGTCGAAGTTCGAATACTTCATGACGTAGAGGATCGGCGCGAAGGTCTCGTGCTCGACCGGGCCGCACTGCGACGGCATTTCGACCAGCGCCGGACGGACGTAATAGGCATCCGGAGCCTGATCGCCATGCACGCGCTCGCCACCATGAACGGTGCCGCCATTGGCCTTGGCATCGGCCAGGGC
>CAMFHT010000050.1 GCA_945952245.1 uncultured Rhizobium sp.
CAAAATAGCCTCTACCGGCGAAACCTCGACCGGCCGGCTGAGCATGCAATATGCCAGCCAGAACCTGATCCCGGTGACCCTCGAACTCGGCGGCAAGAGCCCGAACATCTTCTTCGCCGACGTGATGAATGAGGACGACGCCTTCTTCGACAAGGCGCTCGAAGGCTTTGCCATGTTCGCGCTGAATCAGGGCGAGGTCTGCACCTGCCCGAGCCGCGCACTGATCCAGGAATCGATCTACGACCGCTTCATGGAACGCGCCGTCAAGCGCGTCGAGGCGATCCGCCAGGGCAATCCGCTCGACAGCGCGACGATGATCGGCGCCCAGGCCTCCTCCGAACAGCTGGAGAAGATCCTCGCCTATCTCGACATCGGCCGACAGGAAGGTGCCGAGGTGCTGACGGGCGGGGTGCGCAACGATCTCGGCGGGGAGCTCGCCGGTGGCTACTACGTGAAGCCGACCATCTTCCGCGGGCACAACAAGATGCGTATCTTCCAGGAAGAAATCTTCGGGCCGGTCGTCTCCGTCACCACCTTCAAGGACGAGAAGGAAGCGCTCGAAATCGCCAATGACACGCTCTACGGTCTTGGCGCCGGCGTGTGGAGCCGCGACGTCAACCGCTGCTACAATTTCGGCCGCAACATCCAAGCTGGCCGCGTCTGGACCAATTGCTACCACGCCTACCCGGCTCATGCGGCCTTCGGCGGCTACAAGCAGTCCGGCATCGGCCGCGAAACCCACAAGATGATGCTCGACCATTACCAGCAGACCAAGAACATGCTGGTGAGCTACAGCCCGAATGCGCTCGGCTTCTTCTGATCGTTGCGTTCGAAAAGGCCCTGCGTGAGCGGGGCCTTTCTCACTTCCGGGAGTTTGCCATGCCTACCGAAACCCAAGTGAACAGCGAGCCTCGGGTCACCGCGACCGAGGCGGCGCTTGACCTCATCGCCGAGATCAGGCGAGACCATCCCGAAATCCTCTTCCACCAGTCCGGCGGGTGCTGCGACGGGTCCTCGCCCATGTGCTATCCGACAGGCGAGTTCCGGGTCGGCGAGACGGATGTGAAGCTCGGCGAAATAGGCGGCGTGTCGGTCTATATCAGCGGCAGCCAGTTCGAGGCGTGGAAGCATACGCAGCTGATCATCGACGTCGTTCCCGGTCGCGGTGGCATGTTCTCGCTCGACAACGGCCGCGAGAAGCGCTTCCTGACCCGCTCCCGCCTTTTCGGCGGCGGCGAAGCCTGCGCCGTCCCCCGACTCACGTGAAACGGGCACAAGGTTGCGGAACTGGACCGGAATTCCTCCGCAACTGGCTGTAAGCGGAAACTCCGCCTGTCCCTAGTCTCGTGCTGCGTTCACGGGAGACGTTTGAGCATGGGTGGCGAAGTCGGGACAGTGCGGCAACAAAGGCTCGAGCCGCTCTTCTCTTTCCTGCGCACCAACGGACCCGGTCTTCTGGTTACGGCAGCCGTCGCCATGGCGGCGCAATTCCTGGCTGAACATTACGGCGCACCTGCCATGCTGATGGCGCTGCTTCTCGGCATCGCCTTCAACTTCCTGTCGGAGGAAGGCCGCGCCGTCGCGGGCATCGAGCTTGCTTCGAAGAAGGTGCTCAGGATCGGCGTTGCGCTTCTCGGCATGCGGATCAGCGTCGAACTCCTGATCCAGCTCGGTCTCGAGACCATCCTCCTCCTGGTCGGCGGTCTCATTGCCACCATCTGCTTCGGTCTCCTGCTCTCGCGCGTCTTCCGGATCGACTGGAAGCTGGCGCTGCTGACCGGGGGGTCGGTCGCGATCTGCGGCGCATCGGCTGCGATGGCGATTGCCGCGGTGCTGCCGAAGAACCGGCATGCGGAGCGCAACCTGCTCGTCACCGTACTCGGCGTCACCGTCATGAGCACGGTCGCCATGGTGATCTACCCTATCCTCGCGCATCATTTCGGGCTGTCGGACCGGGCAACCGGCATCTTCTTCGGGGGCACCATTCACGACGTTGCGCAGGTGGTGGGCGCAGGCTTTTCCGTTTCGCAGAAGGCGGGCGAGACCGCCACGCTCGTGAAACTCATCCGTGTGACCATGCTGGCGCCTGTCGTGCTCGTCTTCTCGCTCGTCTTCCGCAACTTGCCGCAGGAAGACGACATGGAGATCGGCAAGAAGCCGCCGCTGATGCCGGGCTTCGTCGTCGCCTTCCTGATCTTTGCAGCCATCAATTCCTTTGGCGTGATTCCTCCCATCGTCAGTTCGCTGGGTCTCGACATTTCCCGCTGGGCGCTCCTCGCCGGTATCGTTGCGGTGGGGATGAAGACCTCTCTCCGCAATCTTTTCGAAGCCGGGCGCGAGGCGACGTTTCTCATCGTTTTCGAGACCTTTTTCATCGCCATCTTCATTCTCTCGGGCATTTTCTTCCTGCTCCACGCGTGAAGTGGCTGACTATCGGCAGGATTTACGAATTTCGCGTGGAAACCGGTCTACGGCAAATGACGTCTGTGCGCGTGGAAGGGTGCCCAGCCGGCTTGCAAAGCCCACTGAAATAGTCTCACCTGTGCAGCGCAACAAGACAGGCCGGGCCGGCAAGTACCGGATCGCAAGACCTGCGCCGCGAGAGGGAAGAACGATCATTGCTGCTTGCTGCGGAAGAGCGTGATGCCGGGGAAGAAGCCCCGCCGGCTGGCATGGCCGGCCCTGAGCGTGACCGCCTGCATGCCGAACGCGCGCGTGGCGAGGTGGCCCTGTCAGTCAGCCCGCACGGCATTCGCCGGCTGCGTGAAGGCGGGTCGCTCAAGATCAGACTTCCAACAAGTTCATCGCAGGCAATCCTCATCAACACTGCGGGCGGCATTGCCGGTGGAGACCGCTATGACGTCGCTCTCGAAACCGAGCCGGCCTCACGGTTGACGGTCACGTCCCAGGCGGCCGAGCGGGTCTATCGCTCGCTTGGCCCGGCAGCGCGCTTTACCGGCAGGCACCGGGTCCATGCCAATTCCAGCCTTTTCTGGCTGCCGCAGGAAACCATTCTCTTCGATGGCGCCGCCCTGCACCGTTCAATCCATGTCGATCTTGACGAGACCTGCCGCTTTCTTGGCCTGGAGGCAACCATCCTTGGCCGAAGGGAAAGCGGAGAGACCGTTCGCTCAGTGGAGTTTCGCGAAGACTGGTCGATCAGACGAGATGGAAAGCTGGCGCATGCAGAGCGGTTCAGGATCACTGGCGAGCCTCGGCGAAGTGCCGCCGCGCTCGGCGGATCAGGCGCTTTTGCAACGCTGATCCTCATGTCCGCCGAGGCTGAAGGTATGCTCCCGAACGTACTGCCGCTCCTCAACGAAACGAGCGGCGTTTCCGCCTGGAACGGCAAGCTCGTCGCGCGTCTTGCCGCGACCGACGGCTTTCAGCTGAGAAAGCTTCTTCTCCGACTTCTTCCCATACTCGTTCCACCCGCCGATCTACCCCGGCTCTGGCTGCTCTGAGGTTCCCATGCAGTTGACACCCCGCGAAAAAGACAAGCTGCTCGTCGCCATGGCGGCGATCGTCGCCCGCCGCCGGCTGGAACGCGGCGTGAAGCTCAACTTTCCGGAAGCGATCGCGCTGATCACCGACTTCGTGGTCGAGGGCGCCCGCGACGGCCGCTCCGTAGCCGACCTCATGGAGGAGGCGGCGCATGTGGTGACCCGCGATCAGGTGATGCCGGGGATCGCGGAGATGATCCCAGAGGTGCAGGTTGAAGCAACCTTTCCTGACGGTACCAAGCTCGTCACCGTCCACCACCCGATCCGCTGACAGGAGGCCATCATGATCCCAGGCGAAATCATTACGCCAGACGGCGAGATCGAACTGAACAGGGGTGCGGAGAAGACCGTGATCGAAGTCGCCAATACGGGTGACCGGCCGGTCCAGGTCGGCTCGCACTACCATTTCTTCGAGGTGAACGATGCGCTTGCCTTCGACCGCGACGCTGCGCGCGGCAAGCGCCTCGACATTGCAGCCGGCACGGCCGTGCGCTTCGAGCCGGGCCAACGCCGCGAGGTGACACTCGTGCCGCTCGGCGGTGCGCGACGCGTCTACGGGTTTCAGCAGAAGATCATGGGAGCGCTCTGATGGCCAGGATTTCCCGTTCCACCTATGCCCAGATGTACGGCCCGACCGTAGGCGACAAGGTGCGGCTTGCCGATACCGCGCTGCTGATCGGCATCGAAAAGGATTATACGATCCACGGCGAAGAGGTGAAGTTCGGCGGCGGCAAGGTGATCCGTGACGGCATGGGCCAGAGCCAGGCCACGCGGGCCGAAGGTGCGATGGACACGGTCATCACCAATGCCGTCATCCTCGACCATTCCGGCATCGTCAAGGCAGACGTCGGCCTCAGGAATGGCCGCATCGCCGCCATCGGCAAGGCCGGCAATCCGGATACGCAGGACGGTGTCACCATCGTGATCGGCCCCTCGACCGAGATCATCGCCGGCGAAGGCCGGATCCTGACGGCAGGCGGCATCGACAGCCATATCCATTTCATCGCGCCGCAGCAGATCGAGGAAGCGCTCTATTCCGGCATCACCACCATGCTGGGCGGCGGCACGGGTCCGGCGCATGGCACGCTTGCCACCACCTGCACCGGCGCCTGGCACACGGAGCGCATGATCGAGGCTGCCGATGCCTTCCCGATGAACCTCGGCCTCTTCGGCAAGGGCAATGCCTCGCTGCCGGCGGCACTCGAGGAAATCATCCTGTCCGGCGCTTGCGGGCTGAAGCTGCACGAGGACTGGGGAACGACCCCCGCCGCGATCGATTGCTGCCTTTCCGTGGCCGACCAGTATGACGTTCAGGTTGCGATCCATACGGATACGCTGAATGAATCCGGCTTCGTCGAAGCCTCGATCGCCGCCTTCAAGGGACGGACGATCCATACCTTCCACACCGAAGGGGCGGGCGGCGGCCATGCACCTGATATCATCCGCGTGGCCAGCCTGCCGAACGTGCTTCCCTCCTCCACCAATCCGACCCGGCCCTATACGGTCAACACGGTGGCCGAGCATCTGGACATGCTGATGGTCTGCCATCACCTGTCGCCGCGCATTCCAGAAGACGTCGCCTTCGCCGAGAGCCGCATCCGCAAGGAAACGATTGCGGCGGAAGACATTCTGCACGACATCGGCGCCTTCTCGATGATTTCCTCCGACAGTCAGGCCATGGGCCGCGTCGGCGAGGTGATCATCCGCTGCTGGCAGACGGCGCACAAGATGAAGGTGCAGCGCGGCACCCTTCCGGGCGACGGCGAGACCGACAATGAACGAGCCAAGCGGTATGTCGCGAAATACACCATCAATCCCGCAATCGCCCATGGCATCGCGCATGAAGTGGGCTCGGTCGAAGTCGGCAAGCGGGCGGATCTCGTGCTCTGGAGCCCGGCCTTCTTCGGTATCAAGCCGGAATTCGTGCTGCTCGGCGGTTCGATCGCGGCGACGCCCATGGGCGATCCGAACGCCTCTATCCCGACGCCGCAGCCGGTGCATTACCGCCCCATGTTTGCCTCCTATGGAAAGCTGAGGACGAATTCCTCCGTTACCTTCGTGTCAGAAGCCTCGCTGCAGGCAGGTCTGCGCGACCGGCTTGGAACGGCAAAGGCCATGGTTGCCGTGAAGAACACCCGCGGCGGAATTTCCAAGGCCTCCATGGTCCGCAACCAGGCGACGCCCCATATTGAAGTCGATCCCGAGACATACGAGGTCCGGGCGGATGGCGAGTTGCTGGTCTGCGAACCGGCCGCAAGCCTGCCGATGACGCAACGCTATTTCCTGTTCTGAGGACCGATGACCGAAAGAGCCATATCCTATCTGAAAGCGGCGGACGTGACGGCGCCTGTAACCCATCGCCTGACCCTCGACGCACAGGACCGTCACATCCGCCGCCGCCGGGTGCAGTTGAACGACGGCGCCTCCATTCTCGTCGATCTCGAAAAACCGGTGCAACTTGCGGACGGCGATTGCCTGGTGCTGGAAAGCGGCGCGCTGGTGGAGGTTCTGGCTGCGCGCGAAGACCTGCTGGAGATCACGGCTGCAACACCGGCCGCGCTCGTGAAGCTCGCCTGGCATATCGGCAACCGGCATCTGGAAGCACAGATAGAGCAAAACCGTATCCTCATTCGCCCCGATCATGTCATCGCGCACATGCTGGAACATCAGGGCGCGATCGTCCGGGAGGTCCGGGAAGGTTTTTCTCCGGAAAATGGTGCCTATGCCGAGGGTGTTGGACACGAGCACAGCCATTCCCTCACCGAAACCCACGGTCACCAGCATCACCACGGCGAGTCGCACGGGCATGCCCATCACCACGATGACGATGGGGATGATGACTGATCCGAAGCAGCTTCTCTTCCTCCTGAACTTCACCTCGCCGACCTTTCCGACGGGGGCTTTCGCCTATTCGCATGGACTGGAATGGGCGATCTCGGAGGGACTGGTGCGAGACTCGGCAAGCCTCGGAAGCTGGATCAGGGATCTCCTCACCTGGGGCTCCGGCTGGAACGATGCCGTCATCATCGCTCTCTGCCGCGACGACAATCTCGAAGAAATGAACGAGTTGGCACTGGCGCTCACGGCATCGGCGGAACGTTACCGGGAAAGCAAGGCGCTCGGCGCAAGCTTTGTCGAGGCGGCGGGCATGTTTACGCAGCTTGACCTGCCGGAAGCAGAGGAGATCGCCTATCCGGTCGCCATCGCCGCCGCAGGACTGGCGGCGCATGTGCCGAAGGAAGCACTGCTTCTCGCGAGCCTGCAGAATTTTGCGGCAGCGCTCGTTTCCGTCGCCGTGCGCCTGGTGCCGATCGGGCAAAGGGCAGGGCTGCAGGTGCTCTCGGCCCTGATGCCGGTCATCACGTCCACGGCGCAACGGGCGCTTGAAGCCACGCCGGACGATCTCGGCACAACGACACTCGGCGCCGAAATCGCCAGCATGCGCCACGAATTCCAGGAGCCCAGGATTTTTCGCACATGAACCAGAGTACTACCCCCTCTTCTTCCCACGGCCCCCTGCGCGTCGGTATTGGCGGTCCCGTCGGTTCTGGCAAGACCACGCTGACAGAAAAGCTATGCAAGGCGATGAGCGGGCGCTATTCCGTCGCGGTCATCACAAACGACATATACACGAAAGAGGATGCGCTGATCCTTAGCCGGCTTCAGGCCTTACCGGAAGAGCGGATCATGGGCGTCGAGACGGGCGGCTGCCCGCACACGGCGATCCGCGAGGATGCCTCGATCAACATCGCGGCGATCAACCAGATGGTGAAGCGATTTCCGAATCTGGACGTGATCTTCATCGAATCCGGCGGCGACAATCTGGCCGCGACCTTCTCCCCCGACCTCGTGGACCTCAGCCTCTACGTCATCTCGGTCTGCCAGGGCGAGAAGATCCCGCGGAAGGGCGGGCCGGCCATCACCCGCTCCGATCTGCTGCTGATCAACAAGATGGATCTCGCGCCCCATGTCATGGCGGATCTCGACGTCATGGAAAGCGACACGAAGCGGGTGCGCGGCAGCCGTCCCTATGTCTTCACAGATCTGCTGCGCCAGAAAGGGCTGGAAACCGTCATCGCGTTTCTGGAGACGGAAGGCGGGCTGGAACCACGAGACGGCTGACGCCTGTTACGGAACTGTCACGAAGATCGCCTAAGCCTCCTGCATCAAAGAGCCTGGCGATCCCGATGGACTTTCCCGAGACACACATACCCGGCCTAGTCTGGGCCTATCGCTTTGGCGCCGATGGTGCACCGTGCCAGCGGGTGCTGCGTGACATCCGCCTTGCCGACCTGATTGCCGGCAACGGCTTTTTCTGGCTGCACCTGGCGCTGAGCGATGCACGCGTGCCCTCGCTTCTGGAACAGCTTCCCGGCTTGCCGTCGGAAGCGCTGCCGGTTCTCGTCAATCGCGATCCGCATGCCATGCTGTCCGTCTCGCCGGAGTTGATCTTGGGCACGCTCGTCGATTTCCAGCGCGAGTTCGACGAGATGACCTCCGATATTGGCTGGCTGCACTTTGCGGTTGTCGGGCGCTTCATCGTCACGACACGGCTGCATCCGCTGCGCAGCGTGGACCGGGCCCGAGCGGCGATCGAGAAATCGGGCCGAATCCGCGGACCGATGGACATTCTTGGCGCACTGGTGATCGAGTTCCAGCGCACCGTCGTCAGCATGGTGCAGGAGATCAACGAGGAACTGAACCTCATCGAGGACTTCGTCTACGAGGATGCAAAGCGGGACGAAACGCGGCGTCTGGCGCCGGCCCGGCGGACCATCGTCAAGCTGCATCGGCATCTCCGAACCGAGCTAGCATTGCTCCGCAGGGTGACCACTGCCGATGATGACGACATTCCGCCCGGCTTCGACGTCCTTGCCCGCCAGCTCTCCGACCGCATCGAAACCGTGGAGCGGGACGTTTCCTCGCTTCAGGAAAGGGCACGGCTGCTGCACGAGGATATCGACAGCAAGGCAACCTCGGAGACCAACCGTCATCTCTACATCCTCTCGCTCTTCACCGCCTTCCTGATGCCGCCGACGCTGGTTACGGGCTTCTTCGGCATGAATACGGGAAACCTGCCCTTCGCGGGCAATGCGGAAGGCACGGTCTTTGCGGGACTTTTGGTTGCGATTTCAATCCTGCTTGCCTGGATGCTGCTCAAGCGCTTCCGGCTTCTCTAGTTTTCAGGGCCTCACGATCACCTTGATCTCGCCTGGCTGAGGCGCCTGGCTCACGACGTCTGCGACCTCGGTCAGCGAGATCGTCCTGGTGACCAATATGTCGAGATCCAATGCGCCCGATGCAACGAGGTCCGCTGCCCGCCGGTGCGTGAAAGGGTTGAGATAGGCGGGACGGATGTCGATCTCGCGGACGAGAATGTCGAAGGGAAGGACGGGAACGGCGACGCCCTGCGGCGCGACCCCGAAGAGGACGAAGGTCCCGCCGCGCCGCAGCATCCGGAGGCCCGATTGCAGAGTCTCCGCTACGCCCGCGCATTCGATCACGACATCCACACCGCCGGCGCTCAGGCCGACGATTTCTTCGACCGCTCCATCACTGCCCGGATCCAAGGCATGACTTGCACCCAGCGAGAGAGCCGTGCTGCGGCGGGACGCCTGGCGCGTGACGAGAACGACCCGGCCGGCACCGGAGAGACGGGCGAGTTGCACCATGAGAAGCCCGATGACACCACCGCCGAGGATGGCGACGGTGTCGCCCGGCCGGATATCCGCCTTGTCCATGGCATGCAGGCAGCAGGCGATGGGCTCACAGAAGGCGCCGTGGACCGGATTGAGAGAGGGCGGCAGCAGGACAGCCTGGGCCTGGGGAACGGCGACGTAGTCTGCAAAGCCGCCATCGCGCGTGACGCCGACCGCCTGCAGTTGCGCGCAGAGATTGGGGCGACCCTTGCTGCAGGCCCGGCAGCGGCCACATGCTATGTTCGGATCAACCGTCACCAGATCCCCGAGTGCAAGGCCTGAGACGCTGTCGCCGAGCGCTTCGACGGTTCCGCAGAATTCATGGCCCAGGGTGACGGGAATGGCCGTCGGATATTCGCCCTTGAACATGTGGCGGTCCGACCCGCAGATACCTGCGGCGAGTACCTTGACCAGCACCTCGCCCCTCTGCGGGATTGGTCTTTCCACCTCCTGGAGCGACATCGAGCCCGTCGCCGTGAAACGCACCGCCTTCATGAAATCCTCCCTCCAGTTGGTTGCCGCCGGGGAGCATGTTCATGGTGCTCGAGCGATTTTTCAAGTAGGTCCAGCTGCCTTCATTCGTGCTTCAGCAGAAGTGCCTTTAACTGTTGTTTTGCAAATAATATATAACGTAAAAACAAACGGCCCGAGTTGTCCCTCTGTCCTGAGGCGAGAGAACCGGCAGAGGTCAGGACGAGCAGAAGAAATCGGACAAGGCGAGGATCATGCAGGCCGAAACGACCGAGACGCATGGTTCTGCGACCGGCGATCATGCCTTTCCTCTCGCCGCGAAGCGCCGGGAGTTTTCTCAACTCGCCAAACTTGCCCTCAAGGACGGATCGATCTGGCCCGCCTTTCAGCCGATCGTGAATCTGAAGACGCGGGACACGGTTGGCTTCGAGATCTTGGCGCGCTGGAGCGACATCGCGAGTGGCAACATCCCGCCCGACCGGTTCATCAGGCGCTTCGAAGAATACAATCTCATCGATCCACTGACCGAACGCCTGCTGAACGTGGCAAGCCGGCAATTGCGGCAGCTGGATACCGACGCTTTCATGGCGGTCAACATCGCACCGAAGCAGTTGCTGCGGCACGATCTGCCGGACCGGATCGTTTCCATCTGCGAGCGGGCCGGTATTTCGCCGCGCCGCGTCGAGATCGAGGTGACCGAAAATTCACTGATCCAGGATCCGGCCAGGTCGCTCGAAACGCTGCGGGCGATCGACCGTCTGGGCATGAAGATCTCCATCGATGATTTCGGCACCGGCTATTCCAGCCTCTCGCGCCTCGAAAGCTTTCCCTTTCACAAGCTGAAGATCGATGCGCAATTCGTGCGCAACATCGATGCGGACACCAGCAAGCGTCGCATCGTGGCGGCCATCATCGGGTTGGGACAAAGTCTCGGAATTTCCATTGTGGCCGAGGGTATAGAAACGCCGGAGCAGGCCCGCATCGTCGGGGAACTCGGATGCACCTATGGCCAGGGCTGGTTGTTCGGGCGGCCCGTCGATGCCGCAAGCCTGACGGCCCGTGACCTCCGTTCCTCCAAGGCCCATGATCAGAGCCCGGTCGACCGGTCGCCCTTCCAGCAGTTTCATCAGCTCCAGACGCTTTACGAGCAGGCACCGGTAGGGCTTTGCTTCGTGGACCTGCGCTACCGCTATGTCCAGGTCAACGATCTCTTTTCCGGCATGCATGGCAAGCGCCCGGCAGAAATCCTGGGCAAGACCATTGCCGAGGTTCTGGACTTCACGCTCTATCGCCGGGTGAAGGCTATTCTCGATGCTGCACAGATGAAGAATCTCAGGCTCGACAACCGCTTCGAGATCGATGGCCGCGTCTACCGCATCCTCGGCAACCAAGTGCAGGACATCAGCGGTGAAACGATCGGTTTTTCGCTCGTCTCCCTCGACGTCACGGAACAGGAACAAATGATCCGTGAACTCGAAGAGCGGGACCAGCATTACCGGCATCTGATGGAACTGGGTCCCAATATCGGCTGGGCAGCCGACCCGTCTGGCAAGGTCGACTATATGAGCCCTTTGCGCGATTCTGTACCAGGTGAAGCCATGGAAGAACGGATTACGCGCTGGTATTCCAGATTGCATCCCGACGATGCTCCGAGAGTGAGGGAGATCTGGCTCGATCATCTCGAAAGCGGACTTCCTTTCGAGGTCGGCTTTCGCATCCTTTGGGAAGAGGGCAGCTATCACCAGGTGTCGTCCCGTGCCGTCCCCTGCTTTGACGGTGAAGGAAAGATCAGCCGCTGGTATGGTGTCATATCAGGGACATAAGCCGCGGTCTTATGGTCGCCCCGGTTGAAAGACAAAACTTTCAGTAGAAATATTCTCGCTTCATTCGGGCGAATGCATAAATCTGCCCTTATAATCCGGGGGGCGGGCAACACGGCGCTTGCTCTACGTTTTTGTAATATCATGAAGTTCTAGAAACTTTTGAATCAAAATTTATTTAGCGAGCACTCGTTTCATTAACCGGCAGTTAGCGAAGCGAGCCATAAATCTCTAACAGAGATTGAACCGTTAGCTGCGAGAAAAATGCATGTCTCTTCTGGAAAAGGTGTCCATTCGAACCAAGGTGGTCTCCATCGTCGCCTTCATGGCGGTCGGGATGGCGGTCGGTACCACGGCCTCCGTCTACCTGCTCGACACGGTGTCCACGACCTACGACAGGTTCATCGGCAATGACGCACAGGCGGCGATCCTGCTGACCGGGGCAAACCGAAACCTTCAGGGCATGGGCTACGCGGCCTACCAGACGCTGTACTACGAAGGCGATACGGCAGAGAACAAGACTGCGCTCGACAATTTCAACCAGAACATGAAGATGTTCGGCGAACGCCTGGACAAGACCTCGGCCATCCTGACCGATCGGGCCGATGAAATGACTGGTTACCGGAAGGCATTCGCCACGCTTTCCGACACCGCAAAAGCCGCGGTCGATGCCGGCATTGCAGACCGCAACGACGAAGCGAAAAAGCTCATGGCGGACATGGACGCGAAACTGGTTCCGCTGGCAGCCGATCTCCAGAAACTCGCAGCCTCGATTCGCGATGGCGTGCAAAAGGGTTCGGCTCAGCTCAGCGACCAGGTCCAGTCGCAGATCTGGTCGCTGATCATTGCCGCGGCCGCCGGCATTCTGGCCGGACTTGGCGCAGCACTCGCCGTCACACACTTCGGCGTGACGAAGCCTTTGCAACGCGTCACGGCCCGCATGAAGTCGCTGGCCTCCGGCGACGTGACATCAGCCATCGAGGGCACCGAGCGAAGCGACGACATCGGTGAAGTGGCCAAGGCACTGTCGGTGTTCCGCGATGCCTCGCTCAAGAATAGACAGCTCGAGGACGAAGCCGAAGCTACGCGATCCACCGTGGAGCGCGACCGGCTGGCTCAGGAACGGGAAAAGGCGCGCAAGGACGAGCAGCTCCAGTTCGCCGTTTCGGCCATCGCTTCAGGCCTCAACGCGCTTTCTGGCGGCGACCTGACCCATAAGATCGAGACCCCCTTCACCGGAGAGCTCGAGCAGCTTCGCCACGACTTCAACATGACGCTGGAGCGTCTGCAGCAGACCATCCGCTCGATCAGCGACAGCGCGAAATCGATCAGCTCGGGCTCGCACGAGATCCAGACGGCCGCCAACGACCTTTCCAAGCGGACCGAACAGCAGGCGGCCTCCGTCGAGGAAACCGCAGCCGCGCTGGAAGAGATTACTGCAACGGTCAAGGAATCCAACGAGCGCGCCCAGGAAGCCGGCGCCCTCGTCGCCAAGACCAAGGCGAATGCGGAAAAGTCCGGCGAGATCGTCGGCGACGCGATCCAGGCCATGGCCGAGATCGAAAGCTCGTCCAGCTCCATTTCCAACATCATCGGCGTGATCGACGAGATCGCCTTCCAGACGAACCTGCTGGCGCTCAACGCCGGTGTGGAAGCGGCCCGTGCGGGCGAGGCCGGCAAGGGCTTCGCCGTGGTTGCAACCGAGGTGCGCGAGCTTGCCCAGCGCTCGGCGAATGCCGCCAAGGAAATCAAGACGCTGATCAGCCAATCCTCCGGCAAGGTGAACCAGGGCGTGGAGCTCGTGTCGCGGACGGGCGAAGCGCTTCAGCAAATCGTCGGCGAAGTCCAGGAAATCGACAAGCTCGTCCGGGCCATCGCCGATACCAGCCGCGAGCAGGCAACGGGGCTCGCAGAAGTCAACACTGCCGTGAACCTCATCGACCAGAACACGCAGCAGAACGCGGCCATGGTCGAACAGTCCAATGCGGCCAGCCATGGTCTTTCCAAGGAAGCCGTGCTGCTCGAGGACATGGTCGCCCGCTTCAAGATCATCGGTGGCCAGATCACCGGCCGGCCGGTCGAGCATACTCCTTCGGCATCGGCTGTACGGCAGCAGGCAGCAAGCCCTGCCCGCTCGCTTGCCAATCGCCTGCGCACAGCCTTCACCGGCAATGCGGCGCTGAAGGAAGCCGAGGACAGCTGGCAGGAATTCTGATCCGTTTCATTCCCTGCAGACCTTCCAGTCACCGCAGCAGTTTCGCGACTGCTGCGGTTTTTTTGCGTGGTTGAACGATCAGCAATTTCCGAGGGCGAGAGTTGAAGACAATTGCAGCCCTCGCTTCGACCCCGTAAGACTGTGGTTCGTAGAACTGCCTGCCTTGAGAAGCCGATGAAGGACCCTGTGGCAGGCCTGAAAAAGCACCGGGAGCAAGACATCATGACGTGGACAATGCCTGCAGAAACCGCACCTCAAGACCGGATCTGGATGGCGTTTCCGCGAGAAAATGCAACGCTTGGCGAGAGCGCGTCGGAGCGCGAAGCGGGCTATGCCGCCTGGGCCATGGTTGCGAACGCGATCGCCGAGTTCGAGCCCGTGAGCATGATCGTCGACCCCACGGAAATCACGCGCGCCCGCAGCCTTCTGAACGGCGAGATCGACATCGTGGAACGCACGATCGACGATTTCTGGCTCCGGGATTCCGGTCCAACCTTCGTGACCGACGAAAATGGTGCGCTCGGCGCCGTCGACTGGATCTTCAACGGCTGGGGCGCGCCCAGCTGGACGAGCGCCAAGAACGACCGCGGCCTTGCCCGCTTCATTGCAGACCTGATCGGCGTGCCCGTCATTCCCTCGTTGCTCGTCAACGAAGGCGGCGGCATTCATGTGGATGGCGAGGGGACGGTCCTTTTGACGGAAACCGTCCAGCTCGACCCGAACCGCAATCCGCATGCGGACAAGGAGCGGGTCGAGGCCGAAATGCACCGCGTGCTCGGAACCTCCACGGCAATCTGGCTGCCGCGCGGCCTGACGCGCGATTACGAGACCTTCGGCACCCGCGGCCATGTGGATATCGTCGCCACCATCGCGTCGCCGGGCAAGATGCTGATTCACGACCAGCGCAACCCCGAACACCCTGATCACCTCGTCACCCGTGAAGTCAGGGAAATCCTATCTCAGGCGACGGATGCGAAAGGCCGGCGCTTCGAGATCATCGATCTACCGGCACCCGAGACGTTGTCGGACGATCACGGGCCCGTCGACTGGAGCTACATCAACCATCTGGTCGTCAATGACGGCGTCATCGCCTGCGGCTTCGGTGAGGAGAAGGCCGATGCGGCGGCACGCGCCATTCTCGCCGAGGCCTATCCAGGTCGGCGCGTGGTCTCCGTCGATGCCCGCGAACTCTTTGCCCGCGGCGGCGGCGTGCATTGCATCACCCAGCAGCAGCCGAAAGCCGGAGTGCCGGCATGAATGTCACCGAGGCATCGATCAGCGACCTCAGCGCGGCGCTCAAGGACGGGTCCGTCACCAGCGTCGCCCTCGTAGCGGCCTATCTGAACCGCATCGCTGGTGCCGACCGGCACGGGATCGTGCTGAACGCCGTGCCGGTCCTCAATCCAGCCATGTTCGAGGAGGCACGGGCTTCCGATCTCAGGCGCTCGCGCGGAGAAACGCTCGGTCCGCTCGACGGCATCCCCTATACGGCAAAGAACAGCTACAAGGTCCGCGGGCTCACCGTCGCCTCGGGGTCGCCGGCCTTCGCGGATCTCGTCGCAAACGAGGACGCCTTTGCGATCGAACGATTGCGGGCGGCAGGCGCGGTGCTGATCGGCCTCACCAACATGCCACCCATGGCGAATGGCGGCATGCAGCGGGGCGTCTATGGACGCGCGGAATCGCCTTACAATGCCGGCTATCTGACGGCTGCCTTCGCTTCCGGCTCGTCGAACGGTTCGGGCACGGCAACGGCTGCAAGCTTCGCGGCCTTCGGGCTCGGCGAGGAGACCTGGTCGAGCGGCCGCGCACCCGCATCGAACAACGGGCTCTGCGCCTATACGCCGAGCCGCGGCGTCATCTCGGTCAGGGGTAACTGGCCGCTGGTCCCGACCATGGACGTGGTGGTGCCGCATACCCGCACCATGGCAGACATGCTGGAACTGCTGGACGTGATCGTGGCAGACGATGCCGAGACAAAGGGCGATTTCTGGCGCAGCCAGCCCTGGATCGACATTCCCTCTCCCTCGGCCACGCGGCCCGCATCTTATCCGGAGCTTGCGAAGGCGGCGAACCTTTCGGGCAAGCGGCTCGGCGTCCCCGCCATGTACATCAATGCCGACCCGGACGCCGGCAAGGGCCGCACGGGGATCGGCGGACCGACGGGCGAGCGCATCGAGACGCGAGCTTCCGTGATCGCACTCTGGGAAAAGGCACGGCAGGCGCTTGAGGCGGCGGGCGCCGAGGTCATCGTCGTGGATTTCCCCGTCGTCTCGAATTACGAAGGCGACCGCGCAGGCGCGCCGACGGTCTCGACCCTGTCTCTTATACAC
>CAMFHT010000051.1 GCA_945952245.1 uncultured Rhizobium sp.
ACAAACCATCAAACAGCGCCGCTTGAACCACCAGGCTAAAGCAGCTTAAATCAATCCGCAAACCGAGCCGGGAAGCTATCGCGGAAAACTACAGTTATGAACGGTCTAGTTTTTAGGGATGAGAGCAACTCGGTTCAGGACAACGGCCAAACGGTGAGACCATGGGCTTGTGCGGTGGCGTGCAAAACAATGCGCTCAGGCTGACATCACCGCCTTCACAAGGCCTGCGCGTCGCGTCACGCCCATCTTTCCGAAGAGCGAAGACAGGTGCTTCTTTACGGTGTTCGGAGAGATCCCCAACGCATCGGCCATTGCGGAAACGGTATCCAGTTCCAGCGCCACCTGAAGCGTGCGCACTTCCGCGGGGGTCAGACCGTAGACCTGCGCGGTGGTTTCGATGCTGGAGGCGGGAACGAGTTCGGCGCGCCGTATGAAGAGTGCCGCCTGAGCGGCGCGGTTCACTCTCTCGAAGGCCACCTGTGCCTGGGATTCAGGCTGAAGCCGCATCAGGCATGCAACCCAGTCCACGCTGTGCGAATCCGTGAGACGGATCATGGTGGGGCGCGGATTGAGGACGTATTCAGGCCGATCCGGCGAGACGGCAAGCCCATCTCGCAGCTGCCGGTCGGCACCCTGATTGACGAGGCTGAGCGTTCCGCCGCCGTTGCGCACGATGTCTCCCTGCGCAAGGAGCGCACCAGCGGCCTTGTTTGTCCAAACGGTCCGGCCCAGCGGATCGAGGATGAACACACCTGCCTCTACATGGTCCAGCGCAGCCTCCAGCGATTGAGTGCGCTGCTCTCCGGCATCGAGTTCCCGGCGGATGAGAGCGGCGCGTTGCAAGTGAGGTGCCAGCATTTGCAACCGGTGCCGCATGCGCTCGTCCACAAGACCGTATTCGGGACCAACGAGAACGGTGAAGGCTGCGGCACTCGCCTGGTAGCGCTGGATGTTGAAGATGGCCGCATCAAGGAAACCTTGCGGCTCCGCCCATTCAAGGTAGAAGCGGCTCGCAACGAATTCCTCCGAGGGAATGAGGTCGCGGCTGGAAAACACTTCTCCTGGCTTGATGAAGATCGACGCCGGATACAGAGGATTGAGCGTCACGAATTCCTCGCGGTATCGTCGGAGATATTCGGGGTCAAAACCCCAAGAATAGACTGTTTCTCCCTTTCCAAGCGTGGCATCTCGCCAATATATTCTCGACGCCTTTCCACCTACGTGGCAACAGATGAGCTCGAGAACTCTCGACCACATCGTTTCATCAATTATCGTATCGTAGATCAGGCCAATTATCTCTGAGAGTTCGTTAAACTCGTTCTCGGAAATCATCAACGGGCTCCGCGATGCATGATGCCAGCTCGGAATTTCGATCAATGATTGCATAATATATGATAGTTTTCTCAGGTCACTACCCGTTCGGGTGATGCAATTTGATATGATCATAATCTTTATTTGGGTCCATCATGGTTATTGAGCCGTAAACTTGGCCGGCGTGGCCTGCGGCTAGGGGGATCGTCATGGCCATCAGCAAGGACGCGTTGAAATCCGGCATCAACAATTTTCTGGACGGACTGAGCAAGCAGATTGCCACGTCCGCTCTAAAGGGCGTGCCGCTCGCCGGCGACCTCGACATGCTGGCGGGACAGGCGGTTTTCGCTCCGCTGAAGGCGGCAGTGAACCAGGCCATCAACAAGGCTGCGCCCGACAGCTCCGACCTCGTCGATCTCCTGAACGAGATCCCGCAGGTAAAGGCGTCGAAGCAGGGCAACGACATCGTCATCAAGGTGGCAGCGAGCGATGTGCTCATGCTGGCCGACGAGAGTTTCAATGCGGGTTCCGCAGCCGCTGCGATCGGCCTCAGCCTGGGCGGCAAGTTCAGCACCTCGCTCGGGGCGACGCTGAACGCAAACCTCAGGCTCGATGGGGCGACAGGCAATCTCTGGGTGGATCCGGGCGCGGCAAAGGAGCTCAACCTGAAGGTCCAGTCCAATCTCAGTCTCGCGGGCAGCAGCAAGCTCGGCGTCATCGGCATCGACGTCAAGGATGCGGATCTGAATGCGCCCGAGGTCATGCTGAGCGCAGATTTCGATCTGCCGACGGGAACGGCGCTCAATGCGGTGAGCAGCCCGATCAAGCCCTCCTATGCCGGTACCGCTGCTCTCGATCTCGACTTCAAGACCAGCATCCTCGATGGCAAGCTGCCCTCGATCAGCGCGGGCCTGAAGATGCAGTATGATCTCGCCACGCAGAAACCGAAGATCACGTTCAAGGACGTGACGCTCGACATGGGCTCGCTGCTGACTTCCTTTGCCGAGCCCTTCAACTTCATCAACAAGATCCTCGACACCTTCCCGCTCGGTGTGATCCTCGACATCGCGACCGACCCACTGCCACTGATCGACGCGCTCGGAAGCGCGACCGGCCTCACCAGTCTTTTCGACGAAGTGCCGGCAGATGCCAAGGATGGACGGCTGACGCTCGCCGATCTGGCGGTACACTTCGTCAGCCCCGAACAGAAGGCCGGTATCGGCAAGTTCTTCGAGGGCCTTGCGACGCTCGCCATGATCCGCGAGCTTTCGAAGGCCGTTGCGGCGGGAAGTGGCCAGAACAAGGCCGCGAAATCCGCTCTCCCGTTCGGGCTCGATCTCGGCGACTTCACCGTAACCGACGACGTCAACAATTCGATCAGCACCTTCGCGGGCGTGCTGCCGGCAGCCGCCAAGGCGCAGTTGGACAGCCTCGTGAGCCAGCTCCTCAACAAGGGCGGCATCACCGACCGCGGCGGCCTCGACATCCCGCTGCTCAACGATCCGAGCCAGATCGTCAAGCTGCTGCTGAACAAGGTCTACAAGGACCCGGTCACCTTCGTGGAGTCCGCTCTGCCCGACTTCGTCATCCACGGCTTCGATCCCTATCGCGGCGTCCCCAGTCTCCGACCTCTGGGCCTGTCGCTCGAGGCCGATGGCGCGGTGGGCATTGGTCTCGGTGTCGGCTATGACAGCAAGGGGCTCGAGACCGGCAATGCCAAGGATGGTCTCTACGTCTCCTCGACCAAACCGATCGCGACCATGTCCGTCGGCATTCACGCGGGCATCGTGCTCAACGCCGTCATCCTGCGGGCCTCGGCGACGGGCGGTCTCGACTTTACCATCAACGCAATCCTGAACGGCGCAGATGCCGCCGGAAAGGTTCGGTTCCTGGGCGATGACGGCTTCTACATCAAGCCGGATGGCAAGGCGAAAGCGGATATTCGCGTGCGCATCCAGATCGGACTCGGGCCGTTCTCCTATTCCAAGACCGTTCCGCTCGTCAGTATCGTGCTGGTCGACTTCAGCCTCAGCGGCAATGGCAAGGCACCGACGAGCCCGCCGGACCAGGGGCTGGCCACGCTTGCCGGCGGCGAACTCCTCCTCAACACCGGCCCCCGGGCCGGCAACCGCATCCTCGGCGGCGTCAAGGGCGACGACACCAAGGATATCGAGGGCTACCAGATCGCACAGGCGACCGATCCGAATTCGAAGGCCGTCATCCCGGGCGCGCTTGCGATATCGGCCTTCGGTGTCACGCAGGTCTTCGGCGGCCCCGGAGCCGGTCCGGTCAGGATCAGCGGCAATCTCGGCCTGGGCGACGACAGCCTCGTGCTGTCGGCGGACGTGACGCAGGCAATCGACGTCGGCGGCGGCAAGGGCGACGACATGATCGTCGGCGGGGCCGGTGCCGATCGGATCCGCGGCGAGGACGGCAATGATTACCTCGTCGGCAATGGCGGCAACGACATTCTGGATGGCGGAGACGGCGACGATACGCTCGTCGGCGGAAGCGGTGCGGACCAGCTGATCGGCGGCAGCGGAACCGACGAGGTCACCTATCAGGACGCAGCCCAGGGGGTCCGCATCCTGAAGATCGAGGGCAGGAACTATCTGAGCGGCTTCCGCGGCGAGGCCGAGGGCGATCGGCTGAGCGGCATCGAACACCTGACCGGCACTCGCTATGATGATGAACTGACTGCCGAAGACAATGCAAGCTCGAGCGACAAGACCCAGCATCTGCTCGAAGGACTTGACGGCAACGACAAGCTCTACGGCGGCAATGGCGACGACCTGCTGCTCGGCGGCAGCGGCGGCGACTACATGAATGGCGGCGGCGGGCGTAACGGCACCAGCTACATCACATCATCGGGTTCCGTGGTCGTCGATCTCGGCGCGCGCGTCTTCTACGGCGGCGACGCCAACGGAGACCAGCTCGTCAACATTCAGGAAGTGTACGGTTCTTCCTACAACGATGCTCTTTACGGAGATGACGCCGACAACCGCCTGAATGGCTTCTTCGGCAATGACATCCTGTGGGGTCGAGGCGGCAAGGACATCGTCGAAGGCGATCTCGGTGACGACACGATCTTTGCCACACTGGACGGCGACACGCTGAACGGCGATTCGGAAAACGGCGTCGTGTCGCGAGGGACGGACCTTCTCAGCTACCGGTTTGCCGGCTCTACGGGGGTCACCGTCAATCTCCGGGACGGTGTTGCAAGCAGCCAGAATCCATTCAAGCCGGGGCGCGACACCATCGTCGGTGCACGTATCCTCGATGCAGACGGAAAGCTGATCGACTCCACCGGCTACAGCAGCTTCGAGAACCTCGAAGGCAGCAATTCGGGTGTCGGTGATTCCCTCACCGGCGACGATGGCGACAACGTCATCTGGGGCCTGAACGGCAATGACCAGATCTTCGGCGGCGCCGGGAATGACCGTCTGATCGGCGGCCTCGGCGCCATCGGCGGTTCGGGCGATACGCTCGATGGCGGCGACGGTATCGACTGGGCTGACTACAGGGATTCAGCCGCCGGTGTGACCGCCTATCTGGACGGCACGAAAGGTGTCGGGGGAACCGCCGAGGGCGACGTTCTCAAGAACATCGAGAACCTTCAGGGATCCGACCAGACCGATAACCTCTACGGGAATGCCGGCGACAACGTGATCGATCCCGGCCTGACCGGCAACGAGCGGTATTTCGATTTCGTCGACGGCGGTGCGGGAACGGACACGCTTCGACTGGACTATTCGCGAGCAGATTACGGGACAGGCTTCAGCGGCGGCTTCTTCACGACCGGCGATGGCTCCGGCTATGGCGAGCGACGCGACCGGACCGGCAATGTCGTCATGGACGCGATCTCGTTCGCGAATATCGAAAAGCTCTGGATCACCGGAACGCGGCTGGACGACACTGTCATCGGCGGTACAGGCGCAGACGTCATCGTAACGGGCAGCGGAGCCGATACGATCTACGCCGGCACGGGAGACGACTGGATCGATGCCGGAAGCGGCAACGACACCGTCCTCTATGGCACGGGCGCAGATCGGGGGCTCAGTGCCAATGCAATCTCCGGCGGCTTCCCGCCCAGCTTCCGTGTCGATGGCGGATCGGGCTTCGACACCCTTTCCCTGTCGTTGTCAGGGATTGAGGAAAACATCGTCATCAATGGGCCCGGGACCGCGTTTCAGGGAAACAATCTCGTTCTCTCCAACGGCTCGTCCTTCTCCAACTTCGAGGCCCTGAAGGATGTCTGGACCGGCAAGGGTTCCGACAGCGTCACCCAGCTTGGAAACTTCAACAACGATATCAGGACCGGGGACGGTCAGGACACGATCAATGCAGGGCTTGGCTTCGACAGAGTGGACGGCGGCATCGAAACGGCCGGCCTGACCTATGACAGCAAGGCCGACTCCTACCTCCTCACGGACAGCGAAGCCTTCTACTCAAACCCCGGCGATCGTCTCGTTGTCGATTACTCCTCCGTGACCGATGCGGCCATAACATCCTCTTCGAGCTACGACAGCTACATCTTCTCATATACCAAGCCTGACGGGTTCAGCATATTCTCTCCAGGTAGCCCAGGATTCCCTGTGTTCTACACCGTACCGATCAAGATCAAGGGTTACTTCCAGACAGTTTCGGTCCTGGACGGGAAAACGGTTACCAATCGCGTCGACTACAAGAACATTGAAAGCCTTCAGGTCTTCGGCACCCAAAATGCGGACGTTATTTGGGGAACCGACGTCGAGAGGAATTCGTCTTTATATCGGAGACGAAACGACGAACTGCACGGCGGGGGTGGAAACGACAGGATTTACGGTCTTTCCGGCAGCGACGAACTCTTCGGCGACGACGGTGACGATATTCTCCAGGGCACGATCAATTCTAACTCCAGCAATGGCGATATTTCAGAAGCCTATGACTTTGATCGGCTGACAGGTGGTCGTGGCGCTGACACGTTCGTGTTCGGAACCGCAAAAGGCAGCCTCTACACGGGGGCTTTTTACGATGGCAAGACCGTCAGCGAATTCAACTATGGCAATGTCAAGGATTTCAACGCCGCAGAGGGGGACAAGATCGTCTTCTACGGAAAGGCGTCTGATTATTTCGTGATAAACTACGCGACATTCGGGTATGCCGATGTATTCCTGAAGGCGACGTACCATAAGAAAAACGGCGAATTCGGCTTCATAGATATCGCCTATAACGATCGGATTGCGCGTATCGATTCAACAAACGGCTTTGATCTGAACGGCCCCGGTGTTCAATACATCGATGCATCCGGCGTGGTGACCTCCATGATGTCGGCCAGGGCGCCGCTGACAGTGGATGCGGCAACGCCGGCGATGTCTGCCTCAGCGACGCCTCAGGCTGCAACGCCCGTCAAAGCCGCCGCTGACCCGGCTCCGTGGATTACGCAGGAGGCGGATCCGACGCTGCTTCAGGCTGCGCTCGGCCTCGGTTCGGGCGTCGTCGTAGGAAGCGCCACGCTGACCATCGAGGGATCGGGTGAAGGGTTTGGCACATTCTCCGGCGACCCCTTCGGCCTTGGGTCGGGGGTCATCCTTTCCACCGGCAAGGTCACGGATCTGGCCGGGCCGAACACAAACGGCGGCTTGGCGGGCCAGCTGCCGCAGAATGTACAACTCAAGTTCGT
The DNA here is from genome assembly GCA_945952245.1 of uncultured Rhizobium sp. Lineage (GTDB taxonomy): Bacteria > Pseudomonadota > Alphaproteobacteria > Rhizobiales > Rhizobiaceae > Gellertiella. The sequence continues at coordinate 6,974 of CAMFHT010000051.1, forward strand.
CAAGGTTGGACGCTCGGGTAACAGCGACATCTATCGCGCTGACCTTACAGGTCTTGGCATAGACGTGAGGTCTCTGCGGCTTTCGGACGGCAATACGCGAACGGGCGGCTCCGGGGGCGTTGCCAGCGGCTTCGATCTCGACGCCGTGGTGCTCAGCACCACGTTCCTCGACAATGTGACCGACGCGACGGACATGAATTCGGCCCTCTCCAGGTTGAACCTCACCGACTTCAGTCAGTCCAATCTGTTCTTTTCTCCGGGAACACAGCGCCCCCCCGGCGGGGCCAGCTGGATATATGGCTATGGACCGACGCTGCTGGGAAGCATCAATGGCTATGCCGGATCCGGCAACGCACTGGTTGTCGATGCGGCAAACAGACTCTCGACGTTCAACGAAGGCAATGCCTTGACGCTCGGCGATGGTGGCTCGCTGGCGATCAACCTCACCCAGCCCCTTCCAAAGAGTGGACCCCTCTATCTCTACATCGGCGAGGAAGGCGGGGTCGGGGAAGCCCTGATCGGTGCGGTGAGTGCTTCGTCCGAGAAGATCCAGCCGAGCGGCGACCTCTCCACCGACCTCGGCGCGCCGGGGCTCGATGGCGATACCTCACGGCTCACCTATCGGTTCACGCCGATTGCCGGCACAGACCTCGTGTCGTTCCAGGTGGTGCTCTTCTCCGAAGAGCTGCCGGAACATGCGGGTGTGCTTGATCCCGATGCGGTAACCATTATGCTGAACGGCGTTTCCATCGCCGCACTTTCGGATGGCGCTGCCGCCGATCTCAACGTGCTGATGCCGTCCGCCAACAGCAAGACGCATCCCGATCTCATCCTCAACGCGCCGGGAAGCGGGCCGCTTGCCTCGAAGGTCGCGGCAGACGCCTATACCAAAACGCTTACCTTCGTCGGTCGCGTCCAGGCAGGCGTGGAAAATACACTCGTCATCGAGGCCGCCGACCGCCGCGATGCCTACCTGGATACGGGAATCCTGATCAAGGGCGGCACCTTCCTGTCGGCGGGCGGCGCACTGCCGACGAACATCGCCCCGATCGCGGTCGGCGATACGGCGCTCGTCACCTATGGAACGGCCTACAAGGGCAATGTGCTTGCCAACGACTTCGACCCGAACGGGGATACGCTGAAGGCGAGCCTCGCAAGCGGCCCGGCCAACGGAACGGTCACGCTCGCCGCCGATGGCAGCTTCACCTATACGCCAAAGGCAGGCTTCTTCGGCAATGACAGCTTCACCTATGTCGCCAATGACGGAAAGACGAATGGCGCGCCGGGGAGTGTCACTCTCGTGGTCGGCAGGCCGGCAGGCGTTACCGCGGATGCGGCCAACCCCTACTCCGCGAACGAGGATACCGTCCTGTCGGTGAGCGCGGATGCCGGCGTTCTCGTCGGAGACGAAACCACCACCGGCAAGCCGCTGACGGCGCAACTCGTCAGCACCACCGCGAACGGCACGCTGGCCCTCAAGGCAGACGGCTCCTTCGTCTACACGCCCAAGGCAAACTTCTCCGGCACCGACAGCTTCGTCTATCGCGCGACAGACGGAACGCTCAGCTCCGCAAACGTCACGGTGCAGATCAACGTCGCACCGCAGAACGATGCACCGGTGCTGACGGCTGCCGCGCCCAGCAACAAGCTGGTCGAGGCAGGCGTCTCTTCCTCCGGCTCGACCCTGCCGGGAACCTCGACGGCGACGCTGCTGCTCTCGAAGAGCGATGCCGACGGCAATGCCACGGCCAGCTACGACATCTCGGGCTGGACGGATCTTGGCGGCGGCAAGGTCTCGAAGACCGGCCTCTACGGCACGGCGGTTCTGAACACGGCGAGCGGTCTCGTCACCTACACGCTGGACAATGCGCGAAACGCGACCAATGCGCTTTCCGGTGGCACGGCGGTGCAGGACGGGTTCGACGTCACCATCAGGGATACTGCCGGGGCGATCGCCACCCAGCGCGCATCGTTCACCATCACCGGCACGAATGATGCACCGTCCATCACCGCGGGCACCCAGAGCCAGGCCTTGGTCGAGACCGGGATCGGCAGCGGCGGCGTGGATATCTTTGGCAACAGCATCGCCACCACATGGCTGACCATGACGGACCCGGACACGGGCGACGTGCTGACGGTGCAGAATGCCGGCTGGACGTCGACCGTGGATGGCAAGCTGACACGCAGCGGCGTATATGGGACCGTTCTTCTCGATCCCGCAAGCGGGCTGATGACCTACATCCTGGACAACAGCCGCGCCGTGACCAACAATCTGGTGGCCGGCATGTCGGTGACCGATACGTTCACGGTGACCGTCAAGGATACGGCTGGCGCCTCGGCCTCGACGACGGTCGGCTTCTCCATTACCGGGACGAATGACAGGCCGTTGCTGGCAGCCGGCGCACCGAGCCGTTCTCTTGTCGAAGCAGGCACCGGTATCCCCGGCATCTCCACCGCGACGGTGCAGCTCACGAAATCGGGCGGCGCAAGCGGGCTTGCCTTCGACATCAGCGGGTGGGTGGCGCTCGGCGGCACGCGCTACACGTTCAATGGCACCTATGGCTCCGTCATCCTCGACACGGCGACCGGGCTCCTGAACTACACGCTCGACAACAGCCGCGCCGTCACCAACGACCTCGAAACCGGGGACATCCGACGCGATATCTTCGCTCTTTCGGTCAAGGACAGCACGGGAGCTTCCGCGAGCCGCTCGGTCACGTTTACCATCCTCGGCTCCGGCGACGGCGTCACGATCAACGGATCGGCGCAGGCCGACAGGATCAACGACACCTCAAGTGCACCTGGCCAACCCAGGCCGACGGCCTACATCGACACGATCTACGGCAATGACGGCGACGACGTCATTGCCGGCCTCGGTGGCAAGGACGTGATCGATGGCGGAGCCGGCAAGGACACCGCCGTCTATGCCGAAAAGACGACGACGGTCTCCGTCACGCTGAACGGCGCGACCAATGCGACGGTTACCGTCGGCGGCGTAGCCGAGGACACGATCCGCAACATCGAGAACCTGATCGGCGGTTCCGGCGACGATCGGTTCACCGGGGATGGGCAGGACAACGTGTTCTCCGGGCGCGGCGGCAAGGACGTGCTCGACGGCGGTGCCGGCAGCGATACGGCAGACTATTCGGAAAAGACCGATGCGATCGCCGTCACCTTGAACGGTGCCACAAATGCCACGGTGACCGTCGGCGGCGTTGCGGAAGACACGATCCGCAACATCGAGAACATCATCGGCGGCACCGGGAACGATACCCTGGTCGGCGATGCAAATGCCAACACCTTCGCAGGACGCGGCGGCAAGGATTCGATCGACGGCGGCGCCGGCAGCGACACCGCCGACTATTCGGAGAAGACCGCCGGCATCTCTGTAATCCTGAATGGCGCGACGCTTGCGACCGTCACCGTCGGTGGGGTTGCGGAGGATACCGTCCGCAACATCGAGAACATCATCGGCGGCTCGGGCAACGACACGCTGACCGGAGATGGTCTCGATAACACACTCTCCGGCAATGGCGGCAACGATCTCCTGAAAGGCGGCGGCGGCAAGGACGTGCTCGACGGCGGAGCTGGCTTCGATACCGCAGACTACACCGACAAGACGGCAGCGGTTTCGGTAACGCTCAACGGTTCGACCAGCGTGACCGTCAGCGTCGGCGGCGTGGCGGAAGACACGATCCGCAACATCGAAAACCTGATCGGCGGCTCCGCCGGAGACACGCTGATCGGCGATGGTGCGGCAAACGTTCTGTCCGGCCGCAGCGGCAATGACGTACTGGACGGGGGCGCCGGGACCGATACGGCCGATTATGCCGAGAAGACCACGTCCGTCGTCGTAACGCTCAACGGCTCGACCAACGCAACGGTCACGGTCGGCGGTACTGCCGAGGACACGATCCGCAACATCGAGAACCTGATCGGAGGCTCCGCGGGCGACACGTTCACCGGCGATGGCCTCGCCAACACCTTCTTCGGCCGCGGCGGCAAGGACATCCTCGACGGAGGCGCCGGCAGCGACACCGCAGATTACTCCGAGAAATCCGCCAGCGTGGCGGTGACACTCAACGGCGCGACCTTTGCGACGGTCACGGTCGGGGGTACGGCCGAGGATACGATCCGCAACATCGAAAACATCATCGGCGGCACCGGTGCAGACACACTGACCGGGGACGCGGCGGACAATGTCTTTGCCGGTCGTGCCGGCAAGGACGTGCTGGATGGAGGGGCGGGCAACGATACCGCCGACTATTCCGACAAGTATTCGAGCGTTGCGGTCACGCTTTCGGGCTCGACGGCAGCAACTGTCAGCGTCGGGGGTGTGGCGGAAGATACCATCCGCAACATCGAGAACATCATCGGCGGCTCCGGCAATGATACGCTGACCGGGGACGGTCTTGCCAACAGCCTCTTCGGCAATGGCGGCAATGACATCCTCAGAGGTGGTGGCGGCAAAGATGTTCTAGACGGCGGCGGCGGGCTCGATACGGCCGATTACAGCGACAAGACGGCAGCGGTCTTCGTCAAGCTTACCGGCTCGACCGATGCGACCGTCACAGTCGGTGGCGTGGCCGAGGATACGATTCGCAACATCGAAAATCTGATCGGCGGCTCCGGCGGCGACACGCTGATCGGCGATGGCCTCGTGACCATCCTCAACGGCAATGACGGGGCGGATTATCTCGATGGCGGCTTCGGCAACGATACGCTGACGGGCGGGCTCGGGGCGGATCGCTTCGTTTTCTCGACCAAGCTCGACGCGGCATCGAACGTGGATACCATTACCGACTTCAACGTGGCGGAGGACGTGATCCAATTGTCGCAGGCAATCTTCTCGTCCCTGGCGGCAGGCGATCTTCCCGCTCTCGATTTCGGGATCGGTTCGTCCGCCACAAGCACGGCGCAGAACATCGTCTACGACAAGACGAGCGGCAAACTGTACTACGATGCGGATGGCAGTGGTGCCGGAACGCAGGTGCAATTTGCAACGCTTGCGCCGAACCTCACCCTCACGGCCGCGAACTTCAAGGTGGTGTGAGCCATGGAAGCGACGGCCGGCAAACCGCCTGACGATCAGCGTGCGGACCCCGCGGATGCGGCCTTCGAGGTGGAGGAGCAGGCGCCGGTGATGGTGGACTCCGGCCTCTCGGCGCTCTGCGGAATTGCGGCATTCTACCGGATACCTGCAGATCCCCAGAGCCTTGCCCGTGAGCTTGCCCTCCTTCAGCCAGCGTTGGCGGAAGACCTGCAGCGCGCCGGCAGGCGGATCGGCATGAAGACACGGATCGTGCGCAATCCCGATGCGGCGCGCCTCGCCGGCGTGCCGGTGCCTGCGATCGTCGAGCTCCAGTCCGGTGGCTTTGCAGTGCTCGGCGGGCGCAATGCCGCCGGCGCCCACAGGCTTGTCGATCCGATCACCCGCATGGACCGGGAGCTTTTGCCCGGCGATCTGCTCGCGGCCATCAAGCCTTATGTGCTTCTCGTGCAGAGGCGCGCGTTCGGCGCGGGTGCTGATCCCGAAACCTTCGGCTTCCGCTGGTTCCTGCCCTCGATCTGGCGCTACCGGCGGCCGCTCGGGCATGTGCTCGTGGCCTCGCTCTTCCTGCAAATCTTCGCGCTCGTTTCGCCACTCATCTTCCAGGTCGTGGTGGACAAGGTTCTGGCGCACAAGGCCTATTCCACGCTGTTCGTGCTCGTCGGCGGCATTGCGGCGATCGGGCTCTTCGACGTGGTTCTGCAATATCTGCGGACCTATGCGCTGTCGCACACCACGAACCGCATCGACGTGGAACTCGGCCAGCGGCTATTCGCCCATCTCCTGCGTCTGCCGCTCGGCTATTTCGAGACGCGCTCGGCGGGGCAGACCGTCGCCCGCATGCGCGAACTGGAGACCATCCGGAGCTTCCTGACAGGCCAGGGCCTGTTTTCGGCGCTGGATCTCGTGTTCGCGGTCGTCTTCATCGCCGTTCTCTTCTGCTATTCCTATGCGCTTACCTGGATCGTGCTGGCCACCATTCCGCTCTACATCCTGATCGCGCTCACCGTCCGCACGCCGCTCAGGGAGAAGATCAACGAGAAGTTCAACCGCGGCGCCATCAGCCAGCAGTTCCTCGTGGAAGCGGTCGTCGGGATGCAGACCGTGAAGGCGGCGGCGGTGGAGCCGACCATGCGCGCGCAGTGGGAGGAGCGGCTTGCGGCCTATGTATCAACCGCGTTCAGCGCAACGCTGACCGGAGCCGGCGGGCAGACGGCGATCCAGTATGTCTCGAAGCTTTCCTCCGCACTCGTTCTTCTCTTCGGTGCAAAAGCCGTGATCGACGGCGATCTCACCGTCGGCGGCCTCATCGCCTTCAACATGATCGCAGCTCAGGTGGCGCAACCGATCCTGCGCCTCAGCCAGCTCTGGCAGGATTTCCAGCAGGTGCAGATCTCGATTGCCCGCCTCGGCGACATCTTGAACGCGCCGCCGGAACACGCGCCCTCCGCGATCGAGGCGCTGCCCTCGCCGCGCGGCTCGATCGCGCTCAAGCACGTGACATTCCGCTACAAGCCAGGCGGGCAGGACGTGCTGAAGGACGTGACGCTCGGGATCCGCTCCGGCGAGATCGTCGGCATCGTAGGGCCTTCAGGTTCGGGGAAATCGACGCTGACCAAACTCGTCCAGCGCCTCTACAGCCCTTCCGAGGGCGAGGTCCTGCTGGACGGCGTAAACATTGCCCACGTGGACCCTGCCTGGCTCCGGCGTCACATCGGCGTTGTGCTGCAGGAGAACTTGCTGTTCAACCGGTCTATCCACGACAATATCGCGCTTTCCAATCCTGCCATGTCGCGGGCCGAAGTCATCCGCGTGGCCAGGCTCGCGGGCGCGGACGAGTTCATCGCGCGCATGCCGCAAGGCTATGACACCATGATCGAGGAGCGTGGCGCCAATCTCTCCGGCGGTCAGCGGCAACGAATCGCGATCGCGCGGGCGCTCGCCACCAATCCGCCGATCCTGATCCTCGACGAGGCGACGTCGGCGCTGGATTACGAGAGCGAGCGGGTAATCCAGGCGAACATGCGCCAGATTTCCGAGGGGCGGACCGTGATCATCATCGCACACAGGCTGGCAGCCGTGCGCCACTGCCACCGCATCATCGGCATGACGGACGGCCGGCTCGTCGAAGCGGGCAGCCACGATGAGCTCGTCAATCGACCGAACGGCCTCTACGCCCGACTCTGGGCGATCCAGTCCAATCCCGTGGAGCCGTGACGCGATGAACACCCGAGCGACACCGCCATCCGACCCGCGCCCCATCCCGCCACTTCCCCCGAAAATGGCCCGGACCGACAGGGAATTCCTGCCCGCCGCACTCGAGATCCTGGAGACGCCGCCATCGCCGGTCGGGATCTGGCTCCTGTGGATCATCTGTATCCTCGCCGCCTCAGCACTCGCCTGGGGCTGGCTCGGCCGCATCGATGTCGTGGCGGTTGCGCAGGGAAAGGTCCAGCCGGCCGGGCGAGTGAAGGTGATTCAGCCGCTGGAGACCGGCCGCATCAGATCGGTGCACGTGGAGAATGGTCAGCACGTGCGGGCTGGCGACGTTCTCCTGACGTTCGACAGCAGCGAGGCCGACGCGGATTCCGGCCAGATCAAGACCGACATCACGGCCTACGCTGCCGAAGCCACACGCCGGAGGGCGGCGCTGGACGCCATCTCGGACCGCGCGATCGATCCCATACCGGAGATCGGCTGGCAGGCAGACGTACCGGCAGATGTCCGCTTTCGAGAAGAGGCGATCCTGGCGGGCGACCTCGGCAAGCTCGGCGCGACGATCGAAGCGTTGCGGGCCCAGATCGAACAGAAGCAAAGGGAGCGCCAGCGTCTGGTCAAGACGGTTCGCGCCGTCGGGGATCTCGTTGCCACCCTGCAGACGCGCGTCGACATGCGCTCGAGTCTCAACCAGTCGGGCTCGGGCAGCAAGGCGGACCTGATCGACGCGCTGGAAACCCTGCAGGAGCAGCAGGCGAGCCTCGTCTCGACAAGGGGTCAGCTTGCCGAAAGCGATGCGGCCGTTGGCGTTCTGGAGCGTGATATCGAGGATGCGTTCCGGACCTTCATCGCCGACAACCTGCAGAAACTCTCCGAGGCTGAGCGGCGGGTGGATTCGGACCGGCAGGCTCTTGAAAAGGCGCGCGCACGCCAGGCCCGCACCGTCCTCAAAAGCCCGATAGACGGAACCGTCAGCGCGCTTTCGGTGACCACGATCGGACAGGTCGTGGGGGCCGGCGAAGAAACGATGCGGATCGTTCCCTCCGGCTCGGCGCTCGAGATCGAGGCCTATGTGCTCAACAAGGACATCGGCTTCGTGCGTGGCGGCGAAGAGGCCGTGGTCAAGGTGGAATCCCTGCCCTTCACGCGCTATGGCACAATCGACGCCATTGTCGACAGCATCGCGGACGACGCCATTCCCGAACCGGACGCGGCGCAACGGGAAGGCAATCCGATCCAGTCCACGCGCGACCGCGGCTTTGCAGGTGCTCAACGCACACAAAACCTCGTATTTCCTGCAACGTTCAGGCTTGAGAAGACGAGCCTTGAAGCGGATGGTGTGCAGGTTCTCCTGACGCCCGGCATGGCCGTAACGGTGGAAATCAAGACAGGAAGCCGGCGTATTCTCGAATACCTTTTCTCGCCATTGCTAGAAGTCGGCAGCGAGGCCATGAAGGAGCGCTAACGGATTGCATTGCTCGCTTCAGGACGGATGGCGTATTGTTGTTGGCGGCTTTTCACCAAGGATACGATACATCAAGCCTGAAGGCGGTGGGCGTACGACAACACCACTTGGTCATTGTGAGTGAATCTGGTTCGCTCGTAATGACAATGCAGAGAACCGACATTCTCGGTGCCGTAGCAGATGCTGCGGTGGTAATTCAGCATATACGTTAAACGACCTTTTCACTGACGTGCTCCCCGATTTTGGGCCAGCGGGAGCTGGAATTTTCCGGGGTTTGAACCGCCCCGACTTTCTGGACCAGAGGAGGCTGGAGTTTTCCGGCTTCATTC
>CAMFHT010000052.1 GCA_945952245.1 uncultured Rhizobium sp.
GCCCCGGCCAGGGCCTGCTACGAGGATGCCGACTACCAGGCGGCGAAGGTGCTGGCGAACCGCGCCTCCGTTCGCGATCTCGTGCTCTTCGAGGGCGATCTCGCCTGACGGCCCTCCCCTGAAGCCGCGGGTGGCCGGAGGTGGCGGGGCGTGCTAAGGGTCTGGCCCTCAAGGTTCAACTCTGGGAGGAGATTGCCGTGACCGCCAAGAACACGATCTGCATCTGGTATGACAGTGAGGCCGAGGAAGCGGCCCATTTCTACGCGTCCGTCTTCCCGGACAGCCGGGTCGAAGCCGTCCACCGCGCGCCGGGCGATTTCCCCTCCGGCAAGGAGGGCGACGTGCTGACGGTGCTCTTTACCGTCGCCGGCATTCCCTGCCTCGGCCTCAACGGCGGCCCGATGTTCATGCAGAGCGAGGCCTTCTCCTTCCAGATCGCCACCGATGACCAGGAGGAGACCGACCGCTACTGGAATGCCATCGTCGGCAATGGCGGCGCGGAAAGCGCCTGCGGCTGGTGCAAGGACAAATGGGGTGTCTCCTGGCAGATCACGCCGCGCGTGCTGACTGACGCGCTGGCCCGCGGCGGCCCCGAAGCCAAACGCGCCTTCGAGGCGATGATGACCATGGGCAAGATCGACGTGGCGGCCATCGAGGCTGCGGTCAGGGGGTAGGTGGCGACGTCCTGCGAGCAAGGCTGCACGTTCAGTCTTCAAGCAAGCCCTTGCGTCCACCGGCGAGGACACGGAGAATGACGACTTCGTCCTTCTCAACTATGAAACCGATACTCACGCTGCGTTCGAAGCCTATTACGCGCAGCCCCGGCCTTACATCGTTGCGAAGCGATCCCCGTTTCGGAATATGCTGGAGGTCGTTGAGGAAGCGCTCTATCCGGGCAAGGTAGTTCAACGCGACACCGGAAGATCCCGACCGGCTCCAAACATAGCGAAAGACGCCGTCGAGATCATTGATAGCCTCTGGTGCGACACGCACCTTATAGGCCGCCATGGTGGGTACCCTAACCAGATATCCTTGATCTAATTCGTGCCATTGCTTCCGCAAGGGGCACTGCACGGGGAGGATCTGCCTTGTGAGCGTCATAGGCAGCAGCGGCTTCCACCTTCAGCCAGCTGTCGATGATGTCATCACGGCTAACCAGTGTCTGAAGGCCTTCGAGAACCATATCGCTTGCCGTGGCATACTCTCCGGAGGCGACCTTGGCCTTCACCATATCGGCAACGTCTGCCGGAAGCTCTATGCTGATGGACTGTGTCGTACGCATTTCCTGCTCCTGAGTGCCGGTATCTTATGCCAATGTGGGTCCAAACACCACCCATAGACACATGCGTACAAATTCAATTCATCTAATGCAATAAGTTTACACCCACCGGAACTGCAGCTTCTTGCCTGTCAGCTTTGCGAGCTGCGCCAGGCGGCCGTCCACCCGTTCGCCGCCGAAGTCGCGGCAGTCGGCGGGGACGACGAGGTCGAGGTCCATGCCCGGTGACATCGACTTCGCGAAGGTGAGGTTGCGCACCACGCCCGGCATGGAGGCGGAGAAGACATAGGCCACGCGCAGCAGGGCGCCGAGCAGCTTGGCCCGCTCCAAAAGGCGCGGCGTCGCGATGTTGGCGAGCGGCGTCGAGGCATGGTCGTCGCTCAGGCCTTCATAACGGTAGTAGTTGACGAGTGCGATGAAGGCGCGGCCGGGATGGGTGATGCCGACGAAGGAGCCGTGGGCGATGATGTTGAGCGCCTGAAGGCCGCGGTAATCCGGATGCGCGCGCCAGCTGATGTCGGCGAGCAGGCAGGCGGCCTGGCGGAAGCGGCTCTCGTCCTCCGTCTCCTCGACGCCGAAGAAGGGCATCATCCGGCCCGACCATTCGGCGATCTCGCGAGCATGCTCCGGCGAGCGGGCGCGCAGGATGGCAAGTTCGCTCGCGGCCTGGATGAGCGGATCGCGGTTGCGCTCCGCCGGTGGCAGGAGCGCGTAGAGATAGCCTTCGCGCACGCCCTGCGCCGAGAAGGAAACGCGCGCCGGGCGCATGCGCAGAATCACTTCCCTCAGCGCCAGCGCACCATAGGGTATGAGCCCGCGCCGGCTCTTCGAAACGGTCGAAAGGGTCTTCGCATCCTTGCCCGCGATGAGTTCGTCCAGGAAGGGCATGATTTCGTCATAGGCCACTTCATAGCCCTGCATCATGTGCAGCGGATAGTCGCGCCTTTCCATGTGCAGCTTGGCGATGCTGCGCCAGGTGCCGCCGACCGCGTAGAAGGTGCGCCCCTTGCCGGAGGTGATGACGGAGGCACGCGCAAGGTGCTTCTGGATGAAGGCGAGCGCCTTGGCCATGGAGCCGTCTGCCTCGTCGGAGATCCGGAGGCCCCCGAGCGGCATGGTCATGCCGCCCTGCGTGTCGCGCTCGCGCACGTCGATCAGCTCCAGCGAGCCGCCGCCGAAATCGCCCACCACGCCATCGGCATGGTGATAGCCGGAGACGATGCCCATCGCGGAGTAATAGGCCTCTTCCTCGCCCGTCAGCACGCGCACCTTCGTGCCGAGCACGGCCTCGGCGCGGCGGATGAACTCCGGGCCGTTGCTCGCTTCGCGCGGCGCTGCCGTCGCAAGCACGTAAAGCTCGGTAGCGCGCGACTGGCGCGACAGCGCGCGGAAACGGCGAAGCGCGGCCAGCGCCCGCTCCATGGCTTCCTCGTTGATGCGGCCGGTGGTGGCGATGCCGCGGCCGAGGCCGCACATGACCTTCTCGTTGAACAGGATGGCCGGAGCCCGAGACAGGCCCTCATAGACGACGAGCCGGATCGAATTCGACCCGATATCGATGACGGAGACAGGGGCAATACCTGGCAGGCGCCCTTGCGCTTCAGATTCGACCATGCGGCAACTTTACTGTTATGGAGCGTCGAACTCTTCGACCAAGCATTACTTCTTCTGGCCCGAAACCCGCCCTGCGATCAGCTTGGGTGCACTGGATTTCAGCGCCTCGCCACGGCCCGAAAGGCTGGGATTGGTCATGAAATAGTGCTGCGCGTTGAACGGTTCTTCCCCGGGTTTCACGGTGACACGACGTGAGGTTCCATCGGGCAGTATCTCGTAGCTCTGCTGGTTGTCAATCAGGTTGCCCAGCATGATCTGCGAGAGCACCTGCTCATGCACGGTTTTGTTTAACAACGGAACCAGCGTTTCCACGCGGCGGTCGAGATTGCGCGGCATCATGTCGGCGGAGCCGATGTAGACGAGCGCCTTTTCGGACGGCAGGCCATAGCCATTGCCGAAGCAGAAGATGCGGCTGTGTTCCAGGAACCGCCCGACGATCGACTTGGCGCGGATGTTGTCGGACAGGCCCGGCACCTGCGGACGCAGGCAGCAGATGCCGCGCACCACGAGGTCGATCTCCACCCCTGCGCGGCTCGCGGCATAGAGCGCGTCGATGATGTCGGGATCGACCAGCGAGTTCATCTTCATCCAGATCGCCGCCGGGCGTCCGGCCTTGGCATGGGCGATCTCCTCGTCGATGTGGCGGAGGATGCGGGGGCGCAGCGTATAGGGCGAAACGGCGAGCTTCATCCCCTCCTCCGGCTCGCCATAGCCGGTGATGAAGTTGAAGACGTTCGCCATGTCGTGGGCGATCTTGTCGTTGCAGGTGAAGAAGGACAGGTCCGTATAGATCTTGGCGGTGACCGGGTGGTAGTTGCCGGTGCCGAGATGGCAGTAGGTGCGCAGCTTGCCGTCCTCGCGGCGCACCACCATGGACATTTTCGCATGGGTCTTCAGCTCGATGAAGCCGAAGACCACCTGCACGCCGGCGCGTTCGAGGTCGCGGGCCCAGCGGATGTTCGCCTCTTCGTCGAAGCGGGCCTTGAGCTCCACCAGCGCCGTCACCGATTTCCCGGCTTCGGCGGCGTCGATGAGGGCGCGGACGATGGGGCTGTCGTTGGAGGTGCGATAGAGCGTCTGCTTGATCGCGAGAACATCCGGATCGCGCGCCGCCTGAAGCAGGAACTGCACCACCACGTCGAAGCTCTCATAGGGATGGTGGACCACCATGTCCTTTTCGCGGATGGCGGCGAAGCAGTCGCCGGCATGTTCGCGGACCCGCTCGGGAAATCGCGCATTGTAGGCCTGGAAGCGCAGGTCGTCGCGCGGCGCCTTGGCAATCTCGGACACGGTGTTGAGCGCGAGCAGCCCCGGCAGAACGGCAACGCGGTTGTCCGGCACGCCGAGCTCCTGCACCACGAACTGGCGCAGCGATGCCGGCATTTCGGCATTGGTCTCGATGCGGATCACCGAGCCGCGGCGACGGCGCTTCAGCGCGGTCTCGAAATAGCGCACCAGATCCTCGGCCTCTTCCTCCACTTCGATATCGCTGTCGCGGATGATGCGGAAGGTGCCGAAGCCCTTGACCTCATAGCCGGGGTAGAGCCTGTTGATGAAGAGGCCCACCACATCCTCCAGCGTCATGTAGCGCAGCGTCGTGCCGAGATCGGGCAGGCGCACGAAGCGGTCGAGCGCCGTGGGCAGGCGCAGGAGCGCCGTCATCGGCTCCTCGGTGCGCTTGCTGATGAGCTGCAGCCCCATGGAGAAGCCGAGATTGGGGATGAAGGGGAACGGATGCGCGGGGTCGATGGAAAGCGGCGTCAGCACCGGGAAGATCGAGCGCTCGAACTCGTCTGCCAGCCATTCGCGGTCGCGGTCGGAGATGGCGGCGGGGCGCACGATCAGGATATCCTCGCGGGCGAGGAACTGCTGCAGCACGGCAAGCGAGGCCTGCTGTTCCATCTGCAGGTTGTCGATTTCCTTCAGGATGTCCTCGAGCTGTTCCACCGGCGCCTTGCCGTCGGGGCTTTTCATCGTCACGCCCTGGCGCACCTGCCCTTCGAGGCCGGCGACGCGGACCATGAAGAATTCATCCAGGTTGGCGGCGGAGATCGAGAGGAAGCGCACGCGTTCCAGCAGCGGATGCGCCTCGTTCAGCGTTTCCTCGAGAACGCGGCGGTTGAACTGCAGCCAGGAAAATTCGCGGTTGATGAAACGGTCGGGGCTCGACAGCATGTCCACAGCATCCTGTTCCGGACGCTCCGTCACTGCCTGCATCTTCGTTTCCACTGCAGAATCCGCTGCCGCCATTTCCATCGCCGTCCTGCCTCTTTCATCGTGTGTCATGCCGCATGCCATGCCATGTGGCCGGCACCGCATTATTACAGTTTTGCGACGGTTCGGTGACAGTCAATCCCCCTGCCCGTCGTCTTCTTGCCCGTTGTACTCGGCCAGCACCTCCTGCACCAGCGCACGCGTGATGCGGCTGCCTCGGGCGAGCGCCAGGAAATCGACGCGATCGACGATCTGCTGCGCCGCCTGCATGGAGCGCTCCATGCGGCTGACGACGTAGTCGACGAGCTTCGGCTCCACCTGCAGCTGCCGGTCGGCGAAGAGCTTGACGATCACCTGCGACAGCAGCTCTTCGTCGGGTTCGCCGATTTCCACCACCGTCGCGGCCTTGAGGCGCGACCTGAGATCGGCGAGCGCGACCGGCCACATGCCGGGCCAGGTACGCGCGGTCATCAGCAAGCTGCTGCCATGCTGGCGCACGCTGTTGATGACATGGAAGAGCTGGGTGTCGTCGAAATCAGTGCGGTCGGCATCCTCGAACAGCACGGCCCGCGTCTCGGCCTCGGTGGCCGAGGCATCGCCCGCGCGGGGAACGATCGCACGCGCATCCGCATGCTCGCTCCAGATCCGGGCGAGGTGCGACTTGCCGGAACCCGCGGGACCGACCAGCATCACCACCGGCGAGGGCCAGTCCGGCCAGCGGTCGATCAGCTCGACGGCTGCGGCAAGGGGGCCTGCGACCAGCAGATCGTCGCGGCTGGTGGCCGGATCATGCGGCAGTTCGAGAGGCAGTTGCTTGATGGTCTTGGTACTCTGATCACGCATGACGCACAGACTAGCACAGGGATTGAAATAAACCGAATTCAGCCGTCGGTGAGGCTCGGCGGCGCCTCGGTCAGCGTATCGATGGCGGGCGCCGGATGGCCGTAATAGAGATCGCTCTGAAGGTAGCGGTTGATCGCGAAGCGCACCAGCACGCCGATGGCCGCGGACGCCGGCACCGCGACCAGCAGGCCGACGAAGCCGAAAAGCGCACCGAAGGCGAAAAGCGCGAACATCAGCCAGACCGGGTGCAGGCCGACGCTCTGGCCGACGAGCTTCGGCTGCAGGATGTTGCCTTCCAGGAACTGGCCGACGAGGAAGATCGCGAGAACGAGGCCCGGCATCCAGTAATCCGGCCAGAACTGGATGGTGGCGACGCCGAGCGACAGCGCCAGGCCGACCATGGAGCCGACATAGGGAATGAAGCTGATCATGCCGACGAAAAGGCCGATCAGCAGGCCGAAATTCACGCCCACCAGCGACAGAGAAACGCCGTAGAAGAGGCCGAGGATGATGCAGAGCGAGCCCTGCCCGCGCACGAAGCCGGCAATCGCCCGGTCCATCTCGCGAGCGATCTCGCGCACCGTCTCCACGTGATCGCGCGGGATCCAGCTGTCGACCTTGGCGACCATGTGGTCCCAGTCGAGGAGGACGTAGAAGGCCACGACAGGGGTGATGACGAAGAGCGAGGCGATGTCCACGATCGCCTTGCCGGAATTCCAGATCTGCCCGAAGATCGTGCTCGCGAAGGAGGCGGCGTCGCCGACATATTTCGACGCGTTTGCCTTGATGGCGGCGATCTGCGCCGTCATCCAGTTCGGCAGGCGCTGCAGGCTTTCATTGGAAATCTCCTTTTGCGCCTTGGCGACCCATTCCGGCACGTGGCTGAGGAGATCGGAAATCTGGGTGGCGAGAAGCGGAATGATCAGGAGCAGCGCCGCGGCGAAGACCAGCAGGAAGCCGAGCAGGATGACGACCGTGGCCATCAGCCGCGAAAGCCCGCGCCGCTCGAGAAAATCCGCGACCGGATCGAGGAAATAGGCGAGCGCCATGCCGGCAACGAAGGGCAGCAGCACGGAGCTGAACGTCGTCAGGAACAGATACAGAAGGACGAGGATGGCGATCCAGAAGAACACCTGCCGCTTCAGGATATTTCCCGTGATGTGAATGGCCATGTGCTTACCTTCTGCAATGAACGGATCGGGTTCGGGCGGGCTCGCTCAACGGCCGGACGACCGTCCGGCCATGCCCATGTGCCGCATCCAGATACGGAGATAGGACGCGGCGGAGAGAATGGTCAAGACGGCGACGGCCGCCGTCAGCACCGGAACGACGGGCCCGAGCGGAAACGCGAAGGCCAGTTCGGAGAGCCTCGCCGCGACGAGCGCGATCTGCGCCGCCGTATTCGCCTTGGAAACGAGGATGGGATCGGCCTCCATGGGCTGGCGCATGACGCTCGCCAGCATGACCGCACCGACGATGAGCACGTCGCGCGAGACGACGAGAATGACGAGCCAGTCCTGAAACTTCCCCGTTATCCCCAGGACGACGAAAACCGAAACGATGAGCAGCTTGTCCGCCAGCGGATCGAGCCAGGCCCCGAGTTCGGAGCGCTGGTTGAACTGCCGCGCGATGAACCCGTCGATACCATCCGAAATCCCCGCCGCCAGAAACAGGCAGAAGGCCAGCACCATTTGGCCATGCGAAAGCGCATAGATGATGCCGGGCACGGCGAGGAATCGGGCGATCGTGATGATGTTCGGTATGGTCATTGGAAATTGTCCGCCTTGCTTGCCTCTATCTGGCGTCGGACTTCGTCAAATCCAAGGGCGAGGCTGCCGATTATCGAGACGATTGGCCCCCTTTGGCATCCTCCTCGTCCTGCTTGAAAAAATCCTGGGAAAACCCCATTCCTCTTGCATCCTCGGCCCTGTCATGCAATTGCGCGGGGCACCGAAGGACGAAGGGGTGACGAGCATGAGCCAGTCGGACAAGAACGGCCTGACCTATAGCGATACGGGCGTGGATATCGATGCGGGCAATGCCATGGTCGAGAAGATCAAGCCGGCCGTCCGCTCCACCCGCCGTCCGGGCGCCGATGGCGAGATCGGAGGTTTCGGCGGGCTCTTCGACCTCAAGGCCGCAGGCTTCAAGGACCCGGTCCTGGTGGCCGCCAATGATGGCGTCGGCACCAAGCTGAAGATCGCGATCGACGCGGACTTCCACGACACCGTCGGCATCGACCTCGTCGCCATGTGCGTCAACGACCTCGTCGTGCAGGGTGCGGAACCCCTCTTCTTCCTCGACTATTTCGCGACCGGCAAGCTCGATCCGGACCAGGGTGCGGCAATCGTCAACGGCATTGCCGCAGGCTGCCGGGAATCGGGCTGCGCGCTGATCGGCGGCGAAACCGCAGAAATGCCGGGCATGTACAAGGGCGGCGATTACGACCTCGCGGGCTTTGCCGTGGGCGCTGCCGAACGTGGCGAACTTCTGCCGGCCGGCGACATTGCCGAGGGCGACGTCATTCTCGGCCTCGCCTCCTCGGGCGTGCATTCGAACGGCTTCTCGCTGGTGCGCAAGATCGTCGAGCTCTCGGGGCTGGCCTGGTCCGACCCTGCGCCCTTCGAGCCGGCCAAATCGCTTGGCGAAGCGCTGCTGACGCCGACCCGCATCTACGTGAAGCCGCTGCTTGCCGCGATCCGCGAGACCCGCGCGCTGAAGGCGCTTGCCCACATCACCGGCGGCGGTTTCCCGGAAAACATTCCGCGTGTTCTGCCGAAGCACCTCGCGGCTGAAATCGATCTCGGCGCAATCAACCCGCCGGCCGTCTTCTCCTGGCTCGCAAAGACCGGCGGCGTTGCCCAGAACGAGATGCTCCGCACCTTCAATTGCGGCATCGGCATGATCGTCGTCACCGCCGCCGACAAGGCCGTCGAGGTCATCGCCGCGCTCGAGGCACAGGGCGAAAAGCCCGTCCGCCTCGGCCGCATGGTCGCCCGATCAGAAGGCGCGCATGGCACGATCTACAAGGGCACGCTCGGCCTATGAGCTCGGCGCGCAAGCGGGTCGTGGTCTTCATCTCCGGCGGCGGCTCCAACATGGTGGCGCTGGCGAAGGCCAGCAGGGCTGCCGACTACCCTGCCGAGATCGTCGCCGTCATCTCCGACAAGGCGGATGCGGGGGGCCTCGCCAAGGCTGCGGCCATGGGAATTCCGACCTTCGTCTTCGAGCGGAAGGACTTTCCCGGCAAGGCGGCGCATGAGGCGGCCATCCTCGACCGGCTCGCCGCGCTCAATCCGGATCTCATCTGTCTCGCCGGCTACATGCGCCTTCTCAGCGCAGACTTCATCAGGCCCTATGAGGGCCGCATTCTGAATATACACCCGTCCCTGCTTCCGCTCTTTCCCGGCCTTCACACGCACCAGCGTGCGATCGATGCGGGCATGGCGGAGGCCGGCTGCACCGTGCATTTCGTGACAGAAGGCATGGACGAGGGTCCCGTCCTCGCCCAGGCCCGGGTTCCGGTTCTTTCCGGCGACACCGCGGAAACGCTCGCTGCCCGCGTGCTCGCCGAAGAACACCGCCTCTATGCGGAAGCCCTGCGCAAGGTCGCAGACCTATAGTCAAGAGCCGTGATACCGGCACGTTCACCCATTGAACCGCGACGCCCGATCCGTTAATAAACCGCTAACATTGTGTTAGCGTGTTCTGGAGTACTGTCAGTATGACGCGAACGAAAGCCTTGCTGGCTCTGGCCGGCTTGACGCTCTTCAGCGGGACGGCCAGTGCCGAAACGACCGGCGCCCTCTCGTCCGGCCAGGATTTCTCGCTCTCGGGCGGCATCGGCCTGATGAACATCGATGCCGGCGAATTCGTCTATGACGGCGATTACAAGATCAGCCAGCTCGACTGGCAGAGCCGCGGTGTCGTGCTCTTCACGATTGGTGCAGAAGCCGAACTCTCGCCGGATTACCTCCTGAAGGCCAAGATCGATACCGGCATCGATGGCGATGGCGATCTCACCGATTACGACTGGCTGATGAACGGTCCGAACGGCATGAACGACTGGACCGACCGGTCCCGCCATCCCGATACCGGCCTCGACCACTATTATGCCGGTGCGCTCGAAATCTACCGCCGCATGTGGGCGGACGATTCGTCCGAGCTGCAGCTTGGCGGCGGCTTCAAGTACACGGACGTGAAATGGTCTGCCTCGGGCGGCAGCTATGTCTACAGCGACAATGCCTTCCGCGATTCGTCGGGAAGCTTCGCCGACGGACAGCGCATCATCAGCTACCGCATGCAGCTTCCCGTCGCCTATGCTTCGGTGGCGGCAAGCCGCACCTTCGGCAGCTGGACCCTGGACGGCGACGTGAAGGCGGGCCTCAGCTTCGGCATCGACGACACCGACGACCACTGGGGGCGCCAACGGCGCTTCTTCGACCGCATGGACCCTGCTCCAATGATCGGCGTCGATCTGCGCGCCAGCTATGCCATGACGGAAGATACCTCCTTCTATCTCGGCGGCTCGTTCGAGCAGATCTTCAAGTCCGAGGGCTCGTCCAAGGAAATCAATACGGCGACAGGAGATGTGGAGAGCCTCAGTGATGGCGCGGGCGCGAACTACCGCGCCGTCAACCTCACCTTCGGCCTCAAGCGCCAGTTCTGACGGAAACGGTCAGCGGCGCTTCAGCCGCTCGATTTCCGCCCATTGCAGAAGCATCACCGTCTTGGCGTCCATGATTTCGCCCGAGGCGATCATGGCGAGTGCTTCGTCGAGCGAGACGTCCAGCACTTCGATGTCCTCATGCTCCTCTTCCAGGCCCCCGCCTTCATCCGCCCTCTGCGTCACGTCGATCTCCGCGACGAAGAAATCCAGCGTTTCCGTCACCGACCCCGGCGACATGAACGACTTGAAGAGATGGGTGACGTTCTCCACCCGGTAGCCCGTCTCTTCCGCTGCCTCGCGGCGGATCGCCTCTTCCGGATTGTCGCCATCGAGCAGGCCGGCCGGCACTTCGAGCAGCCAGCCGTCATGGCCGTTCACATAGGCCGGCACACGGAACTGGCGCACCAGCACCACGCGCTCGCGCTTGCGGTCGAAAAGCAGGATCGCCGCGCCATTGCCGCGGTCATAGGCCTCGCGCTTCAGCACCTCGGTCTTCCCGTTCGATCCGGTATAGCGATAGGTGATGTTGCGGAGGTGGTACCAGTTCTTCGAAAGCGTCTCGTCCTTGAGGATCTCGACCTTCGCGTCCTTGAACTTGCTCATGCGTCTCGTCAGCCTTTCCGGATCCAGACCTTGGTGTCGTGTACGGCAGCACCGCCATAGGGGGCCACCGGATCGGCGCCCGTGAGCACGTTGATGCCTTCGCCGTCGAGATGATCGCGGTTCGGCCAGAGCCCTTCCGCAATCACCACGCCTGGCCTGACGGCATCGGTGATGCGGGCATGGAGCCGCACCGTGCCGCGGGGATTGCCGAGCGTCACCACGTCGCCAGGTTCCACACCGAGGCCCGAGGCATCAAGGGCGGAAATCAGCAGTTCCGGCCGGCCCTCCTTCTGGCGCGAGGTCGGCATTTCCGTGAAGCTGGAATTCAGGAAGTTACGGGCCGGAGAGGTCGCAAGCCGGAAGGGGTGCACCTCGTCGGCGGATTCGATCAGCTCCACATGGTCGGGGAATATCGGCAGCGCATGGTGCGGCCCGAGTGCGCCCACGCTCGGCGGCGGAGAGGTCGGCGTCGGCGTGCCCGTCCAGTCCGGCCTGAAGCGGAAGCGCTTGTCGGGATGGCCGAAGCCATCAAGGAAATGGGCCGTCTCGAAATCCGGCTGGCAGTCGATCCAGCGGTTTTCCTCTAACTCGCCAAGCGTCCCGCGCCCGCTCTTCTCAAGGATGCGGTCGATCATCTGCCGCTCCGTCAGCCCGAATCCCGGACGGTCCGCGACGCCGAGCCGCTTTGCCAGCTCCTCGATCACGAAGAGATTGGTGCGCACGGTCTCCGGCGGCTCCACCAGCTTCGGACCGAAGAGCGCGTGGCTCTGCCCGCCGCCGCGGTAGATGTCGTCATGTTCCACGAACATGGTGGCCGGCAGAACGATATCGGCAAGTTCCGCCGTCTCGGTCATGAAGTGTTCTTGCACCGCGACGAAGAGATCCTCCCGCTCGAAGCCGCGCTTCACCAGCCGCTGTTCCGGCATCACGTTCACGGGGTTCGTGTTCTGGACGAGCATGGCCGTCACCGGCGGGCCGCCGGCAAGCGCCTCCGGATCGCCCGTCAGGATGCGGCCGAGGCGGGACTGGTCGAGCACACGGATCGACGGGTCCTCCATGGCCGTGCCCATGAGCTCGGATTTGTCCATGCGGTAGATGTCGGCATTGTTGTGGAAGGCGCCCCCGCCCTCGTATTGCCAGGAACCGAGCACGGTCGCGATCGAGGTTGCCGCGTGCATGGCGGCCGCGCCGTTGCGCTGGCGGGTAAAACCGTAGCCGAGGCGGAAATAGGTCTTCTTCGTCTCGCCCACGAGCCGGGCGAAGGCCTCGATCTCCTCGACGGAAAGGCCCGTGATCGCGGCGGCCCATTCCGGCGTGCGGGTGCGCAGGTGTGCCTCGAGGCCCGCGGGATCGTCGGCGAACGTCGCCATATAGGCCCGGTCGGCATAGCCGTCGCGGAAGGCGACGTGCATGACGGCGCAGGCAAGCGCTGCATCCGTGCCGGGGCGGACGATCAGGCCCATGTCCGCCTGCTTCATCGTCGCATTGTCATAGATGTCGATGACGACGATCTTCGCACCGCGCTCCTTGCGGGCGCGGATCGCATGCGTCATCACGTTCACCTGGGTGACGACGGCATTCGTGCCCCAGATGACGACGCAATCGGACTTCGCCATCTCGCGCGGATCGGGGCCGCGCAGCGACCCCGTGCCCATCACGAAGCCGGTCCAGGCCATGTTGACGCAGATCGTGTCGAAGAAGCCGGAATAGCGTTTGGCGAAACGCAGCCGCTCGATCGAATCCCGCTGCACCCAGCCCATGGTGCCGGCGTAGAAATACGGCCAGACGGCCTCGCTGCCGTGCTTCGCCTCCGCCTTCACGAAGGCGTTTGCGATCTCGTCCAGCGCATCGTCCCAACCGATATCCTGCCAGAGGCCGGCACCCTTGGCGCCAGCCCGCCGCTTCGGCGTCAGCAGGCGGTCGGGGTGGTAGAGCCGTTCGGCATAGCGCGCCACCTTGGCGCAGATCACGCCGGCGGTGTAGGAATTGTCCGCGGAGCCGCGCATGCGGCCGATGCGGCCATCCGCGCCGATCTCCACATCCAGCGCGCAGGTGGACGGACAGTCATGCGGGCAGGCCGTATGACCGATGCGGGATTTTGTGAGCTCGGGGGTCGCAATGTTCATGTCCCTTGTATAGGACAAGCGCAAGGCGGCAAGAAGACGTGAAATTCCGCGCCGCCAACATTTCATCAAGGCATCAATTCCGATGAACTATCGCCATATCTACCATGCGGGCAATTTCGCAGACGTGCTGAAGCATGCGGTGCTCGCCATGCTGATCCGCTACCTGCAGAAGAAGGACGCAGCCTTCCGCGTGCTGGATACCCATGCCGGCATCGGCCTCTACGACCTCTCCTCCGTCGAAGCGCAGAAGACCGGCGAATGGCAGACGGGCATCGGCAAGCTCATCGATGCGGACCTGCCCGCAGAGGCCGCAGCCCTCATCGAACCCTATCTCGGTGCCATCAGGGCGCTGAACCCGAAGGGCGGCGTCACGAAATATCCCGGTTCGCCCGCACTCGCCCGCGCCCTCTTCCGCCCGCAGGACCGGCTTTCGGCCATCGAACTGCACCCGGATGACTACGGCGCGCTGTCGCGCCTCTTCGAAGGCGATCACCAGGTGCGGGTAACCGAACTCGACGGCTGGCTGACGCTGAACGCTCACCTGCCCCCGAAGGAGAAGCGCGGCCTCGTGCTGGTCGATCCGCCCTTCGAGCAGGAGGGCGAATACGAACGGCTGGTGAAGGGCCTGGCCCTGGGATACAGGCGGTTCCCCGGCGGCACCTTCTGCCTCTGGTATCCGATGAAGAAGGGTGCGCCGATCGCGGACTTCCACAAGGCGCTGAAGGATCTGGAAATCCCGAAGATGCTCTGCGCCGAACTGACCGTGATGAGCGACCGGGAAGCGACGGGCCTCAACGGCTCCGGCCTTGTCATCGTCAACCCGCCCTATACGCTGAAGGACGAGCTTTCGGTGCTGCTGCCGGTGCTGAAGGACAGGCTCGCCGTCGACCGCTATGCCTCGGCGCGCGCCTTCTGGCTGCGTGGCGAGAACAAAGAATAGGCTTTCCCGCCCGCGTTTCATCTCCTATGAAAGGCAACCAGAACGGCCGGCTCCGGCCATCCGAGGTTGCTTTTTCATCATGCGCCGTCCGATCGGTTTCATTGCCCTCCTCGTGCTTGCACTCGCAGGCCTGTTCCTGCGCGGCGGCGAAGAGCCGGCGGCTTCCCCGCCCGACACCCGCTCAACGCCGCCCGTTGCGCGTCCAGCCGGCGGGTCGGACAGCGGCTATATCCTTGCCCTCAGCTGGTCTCCCGCCTGGTGCGAGGAGGAAGACCCCTCCGGCAAGACGGATCAGTGCGCGCTCGGCAGGAAATCCGGCCTCGTCGTACACGGCCTCTGGGCCGGCAGCCGCGAGGACGACCGGACCTATTGCGCCGTAAGCGAGCCGGAACGCCTGCCGAAGGATCTCGCCGCCCGTGTCCGCACCTTCATGCCGAGCCTCGGGCTCGCGGCGCATGAATGGAAGAAGCACGGCTCCTGCATGGGTCTCGGCCAGCGCGGCTATTTCGAGACGATGGAGAAGGCCTGGCGCAGCATCCGCATACCCGCGGAACTCTCTGGCTTGAGCGGCGAGCGCCGCATGCAGGCGGACGACCTCAAGGATGTGATTCTCGCCGCAAATCCCGCCCTGCCGCGCGGCAGCGTCAGCCTGCAATGCGACCGCGAGGGTGATTTCAGCGAGGTCCGCATCTGCCTCAGCGGCGATCTCGAGGGCCGCGCCTGCCCCGCCAATACCGGCCGCGGCTGCCCCCGCACCCTCACCATCCTTCCGCCGCCCTGAAGGCGCGGCTATCCGAGACGTTTCCCCGTGCAAAGCGAAAGGCGCATGGCATGCTGAAGATCCTCTGCTCCTCCACCTCCCCCTACTCCTCCAAGGTCCGCATGGCGGCGCGCCATCTCGGCATCAAGTACATGGAGGTGATGGTGGACACCAATGCGGCGCCCGCCGAACTCATCGACAACAACCCGCTCGGCAAGATCCCGGTGCTCGTCCACGGCAAGGGCAAGGCGGTCTATGACAGCCGCGCCATCATGCAGTTCCTGAACCGCAAGTCCGAGGGCCGCCTCTATCCGGAGAAGGACCGCAAGCGCACCGAGGCCGAAGTACTGGAAGCGCTGTCCGACGGCATCTGCGACTGCCTGCTCGCCATCATCTACGAACGCCGCACCCGGCCCGAAGACAAGCAGTTCGACGGCTGGATCGACCGCCAGTGGACGAAGGCCACCCGCGGATTGGCCTTGCTCGAAAAGAACCCGCCGAAGATCAGCAGGAAGCTCCACGGCGGCCACTTCGCTCTCGCCGCCCTGCTCGGCTACCTCGCTCTGCGCTTCGAAGGAAAATGGGAAACGGACCATCCGAGGCTCGTGGCCTGGGCCGAGGCGTTTCCGCAGCACTTCCCATGGTATGGGGCGATGAAGCCGCAGGTTTGAGGAGAAGGTACGGCTGATGCTGCGGGCGGTACCCCCCTCTGTCCTGCCGGACATCTCCCCCTCAAGGGGGGAGATCAATGCGCCGCAGCCGCTCAATCCCTTTCAGCGTTTCAAGGATTGAAACGCTTGTTGTTTGGCGGGGAAAGAAAAGCGAGTCGATCTCCCCCCTTGAGGGGAGATGTCCGGCAGGACAGAGGGGGGGTATCATCGCCGACGTAAGAAGTGGCCTACAGTATCACCTCCCCCAGCATAGACC